>NZ_JBHXFI010000023.1:0-118742 GCF_042724075.1 Streptomyces sp. NPDC127097
CGCTCCTGAACGGCCTCGCGCGAGCCGGCGACCGACACCATGCCACCCCGCCCGGCCAACACCCGACCGATGGCCTGACTGCGCAACGCCACCACCCGCGCACCGTCACGCAGCGACAGGATCCCGGCGACGCAGGCCGCGGCGATCTCACCCTGAGAGTGACCCACCACAGCCGACGGCACCACGCCACAGTCCTCCCAGACCGCAGCCAACGACACCATCACCGCCCACAGCACCGGCTGCACCACATCAACCCGCGCCAACGCGTCCTCGTCGGACAGAACCTCATCCAACTTCCAGGACACGAACTCCGACAGCGCCGCACCACACTCAGCCATCCGCCCCGCGAACACCGGGGAGGCAGCCAGTAGTTCGTCCGCCATGCCCAGCCACTGCGAACCCTGACCAGGGAAAACCAGCGCTACACGGGCACCGGCTCCGGTACCGGTCGAGCCCCGCACCACGCCCGCAGGGTCCACCCCCGCAGCCAGCCCACGAAGGCCCGAGAGCGCCTCCTCACCATCAGCACCGAGCACCACCGCCCGGTACTCCAACCCCGCCCGCGTACTCAGCAGCGAGAACCCCACATCAACGGGATCCAGCCCCGGACGGTCCGCCGCAAAGGACGCCAACCGCCCCGCCTGGGCAACCAACGCCTGCTCCGAACGCGCCGACAGCACCCACGGCACCACCCCAGCAGGCACACCCACAGCCGGTGCGGCCTCAGCCGGTTCCACGGCCTCCGGCTCAGCCACAGGGGCCTGCTCCAGCACCACATGCGCGTTCGTCCCACTGATGCCAAACGAGGACACACCCGCCCGGCGCGGCTGGCCGCTCTCCGGCCAGTCCCGGGCCTCGGTCAACAGCTCCACCGCACCCGCGGACCAGTCCACATGCGACGACGGCTCATCCACATGCAGCGTCTTCGGCAGCACACCGTGCCGCATGGCCAGCACCATCTTCATCACCCCGGCCACCCCGGCCGCGGCCTGGGTATGTCCGAGGTTCGACTTCACCGAACCCAGCCACAACGGCCGGCCCTCCGGCCGCCCCTGCCCATACGTCGCCAGCAGTGCCTGCGCCTCGATCGGGTCGCCGAGAGCGGTGCCGGTGCCGTGCGCCTCCACCGCGTCGACCTGATCGGCGGAGAGCCGGGCGTTCGCCAGGGCCTGCTCCACGACGCGCTGCTGTGAGGGGCCGTTGGGGGCGGTCAGACCGTTGGACGCACCGTCCTGGTTCACCGCCGAACCCCGCACCACCGCCAGGATCGGGTGGCCGTTGCGCTCGGCGTCCGACAACCGCTCCACCAGCAGCATTCCGGCGCCCTCGGCGAGGGTGGTGCCGTCCGCGCCCGAGGCGAATGCCTTGCAGCGTCCGTTGCGGGCCAGGTTCTGCTGGCGGGAGAAGTCGATGAACGTGTCGGGGGTGGACATCACGGTCACCCCGCCGGCCAGGGCCAGCGAGCACTCCCCGGTCCGCAGCGCCTGTACGGCCAGGTGCAGCGTCACCAGAGAAGAGGAGCAGGCGGTGTCCACGGTCACCGCCGGGCCCTCCAGGCCGAAGGAGTACGAGATCCGGCCGGACAGCACGCTGCCGATGCTCCCGGTGCCGAGGAATCCCGCGGCTTCGGGGGCGACATGGTTCAGCCGCGACGCGTACTCGTGATACATCAGCCCGGCGAACACCCCGGTGGAACTGCCGCGCAGGGCCATCGGGTCGATTCCCGCATGCTCGAACGCCTCCCAGGACGCCTCCAGCAGCAGCCGCTGCTGGGGGTCCATGGCGGACGCCTCGTGCGGGGAAATGCCGAACATCTCGGGGTCGAATTCGAGGGCGTCGTGCAGGAATCCGCCCTCGCGGACATAAGAGGTGTAGGGGCGTCCGGAATCCGGGTCGTGCAGGGATTCCAGGTCCCAGCCCCGGTCGTCCGGGAAGGTGGTGACGGCGTCCCGGCCGTCGGCCACCAGCTGCCAGAGTTCCTCGGGTGAACTCACTCCTCCCGGGTACCGGCAGGCCATGCCGATAATGGCGATCGGCTCGTGCTGCTTCTCCTCGACCTCGCGCAACCTCTGGCGCGTGCGGCGGAGATCAGCCGTTGCTCGCTTGAGATAATCCCGGAGTTTGGCTTCATTCTCCATCCGGTACCTTCCCCCAAAACACTGTCAGGCGCTTGATCCGCACGCGTTAGGACATTCCGAGTTCGTTGTCGAGAGCATCGAAGAGTTCGTCGTCGGTGGCTGAGCCGAAGTCCTCTTCGGAGTTCTCCGGGCTCTCGCCGTTCCTGCTCTCGTCCCACTGCCACAAGATGCTGCGCAGCCGAGCGGTGATCTTGTCCCGGCCGGCGGCATCGGGGTCGATCTCCGGCAGTCCGGCGGCGATCCGGTCGAGTTCGGCGAGCAGGCGGGCCGAGGGGTCCGCCTCGGCCGGTACCAGTTCCGCCCGCAGGAACTCGGCGAGCGCGACCGGGGTCGGATGGTCGAAGACCAGGGTGGCGGGCAGGGTCAGGCCGCCGGCCGCGGCGAGCTGATTGCGCAGTTTCACGGCGGTCAGCGAGTCGAACCCCAGGTCCTTGAAGGGCCGGTGGTCCTCGACCTGTTCGGCGGACTCGTAGGCGAGTACCGATGCGACATGAGTACGCACCAGGGCCAGCACGCTCTCCCGCTGTTTGTCCGCCGGCATGGCGATCAGCCGGTCCGCCCAGCCCTTCTCGCCCGGTCCCTCGGCACCGGCCGACCGCCGGGTCTCGCCCGGCATCAGACCGTGCAGCAGGATCGGTATCCGGTCCTTCGGCAGGGCCCGGATCGCCGGGATGTCCAGCGGAATCGGCACCAGCACCGGTTCGCCGGCCCGGCGGGCATGGTCGAAGAGGACCATGCCGAGTTCCGCGGTCATCGCTCCCGCCGAGATCCGCTCCGCCCGCATCTCCTCGCTCTGGTCCGCGGCCTGGACCCGCTCGGCCCAGACGCTCCACGCCATCGAGACGGCGGGCAGGCCCTGGGCGCGCCGGTGGTGTGCCAGTGCGTCCAAGAAGGCGTTGGCGGCGGCGTAGTTGCCCTGCCCGGCGTTGCCGAAGTGCGCGGCCGCCGAGGAGAACAGGATGAACGCGGACAGGCCGAGGTCCTTGGTGAGCTCATGCAGGTTCCAGGCCGCGTCCACCTTGGGCCGCAGCACGGTGTCCAGATGCCCCGGGGTGAGCGAGGTGACCACACTGTCCTCGACCACCCCGGCCGCGTGCACGACCGCGGTCAGCGGACGGTCCTGCGGAACGGCCGCCAGCAGCTCCGCCAGCGCGGTCCGGTCCGCGGCGTCGCAGGCGGCGAGGGTGACTTCCGCCCCGAGTCCGGCCAGCTCGTCCCGCAGTTCGGTGGCCCCCGGGCTCGCCGCGCCACGGCGGCTGGTGAGCACGAGATGACGTATCCCGTGCTGTGTCACCAGATGACGGGCCACCAGGGTGCCGATCATTCCCGTGCCGCCGGTGATCAGCACGGTGCCCTGTGCGTCGAAGGCCGGGGCTTCGCCGGTCAGGTGGACCCGGGCGAGCCGTACGGCGCGGGGTGTGCCGGCCCGCACCACGGCCTGGGGTTCGCCGGAGCCGATGACCTCCGGCAGGGCGGCGGCCGAGGAGTCCTGCTCGTCCAGATCGACGAGGACGAACCGCCCGGGATGCTCGGACTGGGCGGACCGGAACAGCCCCCAACTCGCCGCGTGCGGCAGATCGGTCACCGGATCGGTGGCCTCGGCCGCCATGGCCCCGCTGGTCACCAGCACCAGACGGGAGGCGGCGAACCGGTCGTCGGCCAGCCAGCGCTGGACGAGTTCCAGGGCGTCGCGCACGGCGCCGTGCACCACCCCCGGGAGGAATCCGTCCTGGTCGCTGCGCGGTGCGGCCATCAGCACGACCTCGGGTACGGGCGCGCCCGCGCCGACCGCCGCGGTGAGCGCGGCGAGATCGGCGTAGGTGTCGCCGTTCCCCGTGAGGGCAGCCGACAGTCCCGCGCGGTCCGCACCGAGCACGGCCCAGGAGCCCGTGAACTTCGGCCCGTGGAGGGCCGCCCACTCGGGTCGGAAGAGGGTGTCACGCGGTGCGGCGCCGGTCAGCGCGGTGGCCGTGACGGCCCGGAGCCGCAGCGCGTCGACGGAGGCGATGGGCTCTCCGAGGCCGTCGGCGATATCGAGCGTCACCGCCCCCGTGGGCGCGGTGCTGAGGCGGGCCCGCAGGGTGCTCGCCCCGGTCGCGAAGAGCGAGACACCGTTCCAGGTGAACGGCATCCAGGGGCCACCCTCCTGCTCCGCGAGCGGGGACCACGACAGCGCGTGCAGTACGGAGTCGAGCAGGGCCGGGTGCAGCCCGAACCGCTCGGCCTCGCCCCGCTGGTCCTGCGGCAGGGTCACCTCCGCGTAGAGGTCAGCACCCTGACGCCAGACCTCCCGCAGGCCCTGGAACACGGGACCGTAGTCCACTCCGGCCGCGGCCAGCTGGTCGTAAATGCCGTCCAGGTCCACCGGGGTGGCTCCCTTGGGGGGCCACACCTCAAGGCCGGTGCCACTGCCGGCGGCGGTGTCCGGCCCGAGCAGCCCGGTGGCATGCCCGGTCCACGGCTCACCGTCAAGCGCGTCATCGGCCCGCGAGTGCACGGTGACCGGCCGGCGTCCTTGATCGTCTGGAGCGCCGACGCTGACCTGGAGCTGCACCCCGCCCTGATCCGGGAGGATCAGCGGGGCCTCCAGCACAAGCTCCTCGACCCTGGGGCAGCCGACCTGGTCACCGGCCCTGATGGCGAGGTCCACAAAGCCGGTGCCAGGGAGAATGGTGACGCCCCGGACGGTGTGGTCGGCGATCCAGGGGTGGGTGGCCGCACTGATCCGCCCGGTGAGGACGACCGTGTCCGTACCGGCCATGGAAACAGCGGCCGGGACGAGCGGATGCTCAACCGGTTGCAGCCCGAGACCGGCGGCATCCTGAGTGCCCGCTGCGGCCGACAGCCAGTAGCGCTGACGTTGGAAGGCGTAGGTGGGCAGGCCGATCCGCCGGCCGGTGGGGAGCAGGGTGCTCCAGTCCACCGGCACGCCGTGTGACCAGAGTTGGGCGAGGGACTGCGCGAATCGGGACCAGCCGCCTTCGTCGCGGCGCAGGGTCCCGGTCACTACGACGGGGCTGCCCGCTTCCTGCGCGGTGTCCTCGATGCCCGGGGTGAGGACGGGGTGCGCACTGCACTCGACGAAGACGCCGTGCCCGTCGGCGACCAGTGCCTGGACGGCTTCCTCGAACCGTACGGTGTTGCGGAGGTTCTCGAACCAGTAGGCGGCGTCCAGCTCCTCACCCGATATAGGCGAGGCGTTCACCGCGGAGTAGAACGGGATACGGCCTTCCGCGGGTGCCACCTCGGCCAGGACCGTGGCGAGTTCCTCGCGCAGCTCCTCGACCTGGGCACCGTGGGAGGCGTAATCCACCGGGATCTGGCGGGCCCGTACGTCTTGCTCGGCGCACTCCGTCAGCAGCTCCTGCAAGGCATCCGGTTCACCGGAAACCACTGTCGAGGTCGGCCCGTTGATGGCGGCGACGGACACCCGCTCGCCCCACTTGGCGATGCGCTCCTGAACGGCCTCACGGGAGCCGGCGACCGACACCATGCCACCCCGCCCGGCCAGGACACGGCCGATGGCCTGACTGCGCAACGCCACCACCCGGGCACCATCACGCAGGGACAGGATCCCGGCGACGCAGGCCGCGGCGATCTCACCCTGAGAGTGACCGACCACAGCCGACGGCACCACGCCACAGTCCTCCCAGACCGCGGCCAACGACACCATCACCGCCCACAGCACCGGCTGCACCACATCAACCCGCGTCAACGCGTCCTCGTCGGACAGCACCTCGTCCAACTTCCAGGACACGAACTCCGACAGCGCCGCACCACACTCAGCCATCCGCCCCGCGAACACCGGCGAGGAGGCCAGCAATTCATCGGCCATACCCAGCCACTGCGAGCCCTGACCAGGGAAAACGAGCGCCACACGGCTACCGGCTCCGGTACCGGTCGAGCCCCGCACCACACCCGCAGGGTCCACCCCCGCAGCCAGCCCACGAAGGCCGGCCAGCGCCTCCTCACCATCAGCACCGAGCACCACCGCCCGGTACTCCAGCCCCGCCCGCGTATTCAGCAGCGAGAACCCCACATCAACGGGGTCCAACTGCTTGCGGTCCTCGACGAAGGACGCCAACCGGGCCGCCTGCGCGAGCAACGCACGCTCGGAGCGCGCGGAGAGCACCCACGGCAGAACCCCGGGCCGCGCCTCCTCAACCGGCTCCGCCGGCACCTCGTCAGGAGCCTGCTCCAGCACCACATGCGCATTCGTCCCGCTGATACCGAACGACGACACACCCGCCCGACGCGGCTGACCACTCTCCGGCCAGTCCCGGGCCTCGGTCAGCAGCTCCACCGCACCCGCGGACCAGTCCACATGCGACGACGGCTCATCCACATGCAGCGTCTTCGGCAACACACCGTGCCGCAGCGCCAGCACCATCTTCATCACCCCGGCCACCCCGGCCGCGGCCTGGGCGTGCCCGATGTTCGACTTCACCGAACCCAGCCACAGGGGCCGGTCCTCGGGGCGGTCCTGGCCGTACGTGGCGAGCAGCGCCTGGGCCTCGATCGGGTCGCCCAGCGTCGTACCGGTGCCGTGCGCCTCCACCGCGTCCACATCCGACGCGTCGAGTCCGGCGTTGGCGAGCGCCTGACGAATAACCCGCTGCTGCGAGGGGCCGTTCGGCGCCGTCAGACCGTTGGACGCACCGTCCTGATTCACCGCCGAACCCCGCACCACCGCAAGCACCGGATGGCCATTGCGCCGGGCCTCCGAAAGGCGCTCGACCAGCAGCAGGCCGACGCCCTCGCCCCAGCCCGCGCCGTCCGCGCTCTCCGCGAATGCCTTGCTGCGGCCGTTCGGAGCGAGGGCGCGCTGGCGGGAGAACTCGATGAACTCCATCGGTGTGGACATGATCGTCACACCGCCGGCCAGAGCCAGTGAGCACTCGCCGGACCGCAGCGCCTGGATCGCCCAGTGCAGGGCCACCAGGGAGGACGAGCAGGCGGTGTCGACGGTGACCGCGGGGCCCTCGAAGCCGAAGGTGTAGGAGATCCGGCCGGAGACCACACTGCCCGCGGTGCCGGTGGCGAGGTGACCGTCCACCTCGGCGGAACTGTGGGCCAGGAAGGAGCCGTAGTCCTGGCCGTTGGTGCCGACGAAGACGCCGGTGTCGGCGCCGCGCAGCGTCGTCGGGTCGATGCCCGCGTCCTCCAGGGCCTCCCAGGAGGTCTCCAGCAGCAGCCGCTGCTGCGGGTCCATGGCGGTCGCCTCACGCGGTGAGATGCCGAAGAACCCGGGGTCGAAGTCGGCCACGTCCCGCAGGAAGCCGCCTTCGCGGACGTAGGAGGTGCCGTGGTGGTCGGGGTCCGGGTGGTAGAGCCGCTCGACGTCCCAGCCGCGGTCGCCGGGGAAGTCGCTGACCGCGTCCTCGCCGCGGGCCAGCAGGTCCCACAGTTCCGCCGGAGAGGCGACGCCGCCGGGAAAGCGGCAGGCCATGCCGACGATGGCGATCGGCTCGTCGTCCACGGCCGCGCGGGACCGCACCACGGTGGTGGCGGTCTGCCCGCCGAGCAGTTCTTCCCGCAGGAACCGCACGAGAGCGGCCGGGGTCGGATAGTCGAAGATCAGGGTCGCCGGGAGGCTGAGTCCGGTCGCGGTGTCCATGCGGTTGCGCAGTTCCACCGCCGTCAGCGAATCGAACCCGAGGTCCTTGAACGCACGGGATGCCTCCACCGCGCCGCTGCCCGCGTACCCGAGCACCAGGGCGACCTGGGCCGTGACCAGTTCCCGCAGCGCCCGGTCCTGGTCGGCCTGCGGCAGGCCGACGAGCCGGTCCCGCAACGCGTTCCCCGCACCGGCTCCGGCCGCGGCGGCCCGCCGGCGCACCGGCACCAGTCCGCGCAGGACGGGCGCCACCTCCCCGGACGCGGCGAGGGCCCGCAGGTCCAGCCGGATCGGGACGGACAGCGCGGTGTCCGTGGTGAGCGCGGCGTCGAACAGGGCCACGCCTTCCTCGGCGGTGAGTGGGACGAGTCCGCCGCGGGCCATCCGTCGCAGATCGGTGTCGCTGAGCTGCTGGGTGATCTCGCTGGTCTCGGCCCAGAGTCCCCACGCCAGGGAGGTGCCCGGCAGACCGTGGTTCCGACGATGGCGGGCGAGCGTGTCCAGGAAGGTGTTGGCGGTGGCGTAGTTGCCCTGACCGGCCGCGCCGAGTACCGCTGCGGCCGAGGAGAACAGGACGAAGGCGGAGAGATCGGCGTCCTGAGTGAGTTCGTGCAGGTTCCAGGCGGCGTCCATCTTGGGCCGTAGCACGGTGTTCAGGCTTTCCCCGGTCAGGGAGCCAAGGGTTCCGTCGGAGGTGACCCCCGCGGTGTGCACGACGCCGGTGAGCGGAGCGTCCGCCGGGATCCCCGCCAGCAACTCGGCGAGGGCATCGCGATCCGCCGCGTCGCAGGCGGCGATCTCCACCTGGGCGCCGAGCGCGGTGAGTTCCTCGCGGAGTGCGGCCGCGCCCTCGGCGTCCGGGCCGCGCCGGCTCATCAGCAGCAGGCTGCGAACGCCGTGTGCGGTCACCAGGTGCCGGGCGATCAGGGTGCCCAGGGTGCCGGTGCCGCCGGTGATCAGTACGGTGCCGTCGGGGTTCCAGACGGTGGCCGTGCCTGACGGTCCGGAGGGTCCGGACGGAGCGGACGGAGCGGACGGAGCGGACGGAGCGGACGGAGCGGACGGAGCGAGCCTGGCGAGCCGAGGCACCGACAACGCGCCTTCGCGGACGGCCAGTTCGCTTTCGCCGGTGGCCACGGCGGCATGGATCGCGGCGGAGGACTTCTCGTGGTCGTCGATATCGACCAGCACGAAGCGTCCCGGGTGCTCCGACTGCGCCGAGCGCACCAGCCCCCAGAGCGGCGCCATGGCCAGATCCAGCGGCTCACCGGCGACCGAGACGGCACCCCGGGTCACCACCACGAGCCGCGCGGTGGCGTTCCGGTCATCGGCGACCCAGCTCTGAAGCCGTTCCAGCACCTGGTGCGTCACCGCCCGCACGCCGTCGGGAACGGTCGTCCCCTCCCCGGCCCCGGACGGATACAGGAGCACCAAGCCGTCGTCGCCCACGGCTTCGGAAGCCTCGAAAGCCTCAGGAAGCTGCGGAAGTTCCGGTAGCTCCGGTAGTTCCGGTAGTTCCGGTAGTTCCGACAGTTTCGGCAGGGACACCCACTCCACCGCGAACAGCGCGTCGTGGTGGTCGCCCGGGACGGTCGTGGTCAGCTGCTCGGGAACCACCGGCTCCCAGCGCACCGCATCCACGGAGGCGACCAGGCCGCCTGCCTCGTCGGCGACGAGGAGCGCATACCCGTCACCTGCCCTGCTCAGCTTCACCCGGAGCGCGGTGGCACCCACTGCGTGCAGGCGCACCCCGGCCCAGGACGCGGGGAGCCGCAGCCCGTCGAGCGCGGGTTGCAGCGCGGCGTCGAGCAGGGCCGGGTGCAGCCCGAACTTCGCCGCGTCGGCGACGACTTCGTCCGGCAGGGTGACCTCGGCGTAGATCTCGTCGCCGCGCCGCCAGGCGGCCTGGATGCCCTGGAACACGGGGCCGTGGTGGAATCCGGCGGCGCCGAGGGCGTCGTAGCAGGCGTCCACGGAGAGGGCCTCGGCGCCGGCCGGCGGCCAGACCGGCTCGCCGAACGCCGGCGTCGCGGCACCCTCCGCCAGCACACCCAAGGCATGCGCGGTCCAGGACTGTTCCGGGGACTCCTCAAGGCGCGAGTACACCGCCAGTTCCCGGCGGCCGTCCGCGTCGGGCTCGGCGACGACGACGCGCAGCTGCACTCCGCCCCGCTCCGGCAGAACCAGCGGCATCCGTACGGTGAGTTCTTCGATCAGGTCGCAGCCGACCTGGTCCCCGGCCCGGATGGCGAGTTCGACCAGGGCCGAGCCGGGCAGCACGGCGGCGCCGAGTACGGCATGGTCGGCGAGCCAGGGGTGGGTGGCCAGGGACAGCCGGCCGGCCAGGACCACGGCGTCCGGCAGGGTCACGGTGGCACCGAGCAGCGGGTGATCGGCGGCGCCCAGACCCGCGGCGGTCATATCGCCGGGCCCGGTGTCTCCTTCCAGCCAGAAGTGCTGCCGCTGGAAGGCGTACGTCGGCAGCTCCACCCGGCGGCCGCCGGCGAGCATCGGCTGCCAGTCGACGGGGACCCCACGGACCCACAGCCCGGCGAGGGCCTCCGTAACCACCTCGGGTTCGGGACGGTCCTTGCGCAGCGTGGGCACGAAGACCACGTCGTCCGCCAGGCAGTCCTGTCCCATGGCGGACAGGACGCCGTCCGGGCCGAGTTCGAGGAAGGTGGTGACGCCTCCGTCGGCGTGCGCGGCCTGGATACCGTCGTGGAAACGGACGGCCTCCCGGACGTGCCGCACCCAGTACTCGGGGGCGCGGAGTTCGGCGGGGGCGGCCAGCCGACCGGTCACATTCGAGATGACGGGCAACTCAGCATCCGCGTACGTGAGTTGACGCAACACCGCGCGGAACTCGGCCAGCATCGGCTCCATCAGCGGCGAGTGGAAGGCATGACTCACCCGCAGCCGCTTGACCTTACGGCCCTCCGCCTCCAGGGCGGCAGCGATCTGCTCCACCTCGGCCTCAGCACCCGAGAGCACCACAGCATCAGGACCATTGACGGCAGCGATCCCGACCTGCTCCCGGCCCTCCAGCAGCGGCGCGACCTCATCCTCCGAGGCCCGCACCGAGACCATGACGCCACCAGTCGGCAGCGCCTGCATCAGCCGCCCACGCGCCGCGACCAACTTCGCCGCATCCGCCAGCGACCACACACCCGCCAGATAAGCAGCCGTCACCTCACCGATCGAGTGACCCAGCAGCACAGCCGGAGCCACCCCACGCGACTCCACCAACCGATACAGCGCCACCTCCAGCGCGAACAGCGCCGCCTGCGCATACTGCGTCTGGTCCAGCAGCTCACCCCCGCCCCGGACCACCTCCGTCAGCGGCCGAGGCAGCAGACCGTCCAGCTCCCCGCAGACTTCATCCCAGGCCCGCGCAAACACCGGATACGTCTCGTACAGTTCACGGCCCATGCCCAGTCGCTGCGCACCCTGACCGGTGAACAGCACACCGAGTTTGCCGTCGCTGACCAGTCCGGTGAGCATGCCGGGCGCAGCGTCATCGGTGGCCAGGGCGGACAGCGCGGTGCGCAGTCCGGCCCGGTCGGTGGCCAGGGCGACCGCGCGATGGTCGAGGGCGGCACGTGTGGTGACCAGCGAGAAGCCGGTGTCCACGGGGTTCAGCTCCGGCCGCTCGTCCACGTAGGCGGCGAGTCCGGCTGCCTGTGCGGTGAGTGCCTGCCGGGAACGGGCGGACAGTGTCCAGGGCAGCAGACCGGACGGGTCGGAGGCCACGGGGGCGGGGCCGGGGTCTGCGGGTTCGTCGGCAGGGGCCTGTTCGAGGACGACATGGGCGTTGGTGCCGCTGATGCCGAAGGAGGACACCCCGGCCCGGCGGGGCCGTTCGGCCTCCGGCCAGTCCCTGGCTTCGGCGAGGAGTTCCACCGCGCCGGCGGACCAGTCCACATGCGGTGAAGGGGCGTCCAGATGCAGGGTCTTGGGCAGCACGCCGTGCTGCATGGCGAGCACCATCTTGATGATGCCGGCGACTCCGGCGGCGGCCTGGGTGTGGCCGAGGTTGGACTTGATGCCGCCCAGCCACAGCGGGCGGTCCGCCGGGCGGTCCTGCCCGTAGGTCGCGAGCAGCGCCTGGGCCTCGATGGGGTCGCCGAGGGTCGTACCGGTGCCGTGCGCCTCCACCGCGTCCACGTCCGACGGCGAGAGATGCGCGTTGGCGAGGGCCTGCCGGATCACCCGCTGCTGCGAGGGGCCGTTGGGGGCGGTCAGACCGTTGGACGCACCGTCCTGGTTCACCGCCGAACCCCGCACCACCGCGAGCACCGGGTGACCGTTGCGCTGGGCGTCCGACAGCCGCTCGACCAGCAGCAGGCCGACGCCTTCGCCCCAGCCGGTGCCGTCCGCGGCGGCGGCGAACGGCTTGCAGCGGCCGTCCGCCGCGAGACCGCGCTGGTAGGAGAAGTCGACGAAGGTGTCCGCGGTGGCCATCACGGTCACGCCGCCGGCCAGCGCGAGGTCGCAGTCCCCCGCCCGGAGCGCCAGCACCGCCTGGTGCAGCGCCACCAGCGAGGAGGAACAGGCGGTGTCGACGGTGATCGCGGGGCCTTCGAAGCCGAACAGATAGGAGATTCGGCCGGAGACCACACTGCTCACCGCGCCGGTGCTCATAAAGCTGGCGATGTCGTCGGGGACATCGAGGACCCGCGCGGCGTAGTTGTGGTACATCAGCCCGGCATAAACGCCGGTCTTGCTGCCCCGCAGGGTGCCCGGGTCAATTCCGGCGCGTTCGAAGACCTCCCACGACGTTTCCAGGAGCAGCCGCTGCTGCGGGTCCATCGCCAGCGCCTCGTGCGGCGATATTCCGAAGAACCCCGGGTCGAACTCCGCGGCGTTCTGGAGGAATCCGCCCTCCCGGACATAGGAGGTGCCGGGGTGTGCGGGGTCGGGGTGGTAGAGCCCCTCGACGTCCCAGCCCCGGTCCGCCGGGAAGGCGGACATGCCGTCGCGGCCCTCGGACAGCAGCGTCCACAGGTCTTCCGGAGAGGCGACCCCGCCGGGATAGCGGCAGGCCATGCCGACAATCGCGATCGGTTCCGATTCGAGTTCCCAGATCCGGCGGCGGCTCTGCCGCAGATCGATTGTGGCCTGCTTGAGATACTCGACAAGTTTCTTGTCGTTGGTCACCTGGTTCCGCCCCTTCGACCGGCACGAAAAATGTTCTGGAAGATCATGAGTTACCGAACTCCCGGTCAAAGACGTCCAGTAGTTCATCGGTTGAGGCGTCGCGGATATCGCTGTCCGTGTCGTCGCCGTATTCCGCCGCATCGCCGTCGCGGTACTGGCTCAGCGCACGCTCCAGCCGCTTGGTGATATCCCTTCGGTCACCGCTCTCCGTCCGCAGCATCGAGAGACCGGCTTCCAGCTTTTCGATGGTGGCCAGCACCATCGCGACGGGATCGGGCTCGTTCGCCGCCACCTCGCCGAGGATGTGGTCCGCGAGCGCGGCGGAGGTCGGATAGTCGAAGATCAAGGTGGCCGGCAGCCGCAGACCGGTGGCGGTGTGCAGACGGTTGCGCAGTTCCACCGCGGTCAGCGAGTCGAAGCCGAGATCCGTGAACTGCTGATCCGCCTTCATCTTCGCGGTCTCCGCATGTCCGAGGACCGCGGCGACATGGGTGCGCACCAGATCGAGCACCATGCCGGACCGTTCGGCTGCCGGCACCGCCCCCAGCCGGTCGCCCAGCGATACCTCCGCCACGACCGGACCGGCTGCCGCGGCCCGCCGTGCGGGTGTCCGCACCACGCCGCGCAGCACCGCGGGGATGTCCCCCGACGCCGCCAGCTTCCGCGGGTCCAGGTCCATCGGGAGCACCACGGCCGGGCCGGCCACGGTGGCCGCGTCGAGCAGTGCCACGCCCGCCTCGGAGGACAGCGGTACCAGCCCGCCGCTTCCGATGCGCCGCAGGTCGGCCTCGCCGAGCTTTCCGGTCATGCCGCTGCTCTGCGCCCACAGCCCCCAGGGCAACGAGACCGCGGGCAGTCCCGCCGCCCTCCGGTGCGCGGCGAGCGCGTCCAGGAAGGTGTTGGCGGCGGCGTAGTTGCCCTGTCCCGGTGCGCCGAGGATGCCGGCGACCGAGGAGAACAGCACGAACGCGGACAGGTCCAGGTCCTGGGTCAGCTCGTGCAGGTTCCAGGCGGCGTCGACCTTGGGGCGCAGCACCCGGTCCACCCGGTCGGGGGTCAGCGAGGTGATCACCCCGTCGTCGGTGACTCCGGCGGTGTGCACCACCCCGGTCAGCGGAGCGTCCGCCGCAATCCCGGCCAGCACCGCGGCGAGCGCGTCCCGGTCGGCCGCATCGCAGGCGAGGATCTCCACCCGGGCGCCGGCCGCGGTGAGTTGGGCCCGCAGTTCCCCGGCGCCTTCGGCCGTCGGGCCGCTGCGGCTGGTCAGCACCAGGTTCCGTACGCCGTGTCCGGTCACCAGATGCCGCGCGACCTCGGCGCCCAGCACACCGGTACCGCCGGTGATCAGCACGGTGCCTCCGGTGTTCCACACCGGGGCGCTGTCCTGCCCGGACGGTTCGAGCGCGGTGAGGCGCGGCACCGAGAGGACTCCCCGGCGGATCGCGGCCTGCGGTTCACCGGCGGCGATCAGCGCGGGCAGCCGCGCCGGCGAGGCGTCCTCGTCGTCGAGGTCGGCCAGCACGATCCGGTCCGGGTGCTCCGACTGCGCGGAACGCAGCAGGCCCCAGACGGGAGTGGTCGCCAGGTCGGCCGGTGCCCGGTCGGGTGAGACCGCGCCCCGGGTGAGGACGACCAGCCGGGTGTCCTCAAGGCGCTCGTCAGCCAGCCAGGACTGCACCGTGCCCAGGACACTGTGCACCGCCGCACGGGCCGCGGCCGGTGTCATCTCCGTCCCGGCACCGGACGCCGGCACCACTACCGGCAGCACCACGAAGTCCGGTGCCGTGCCCTGGCCCGCCGCGTTCGCGGGCTCCGGGCAGGTACTGACGTCCACACCCGCCCGCCGCAGAGGTTCGGCGATCTTCTCGGCCTCCGGGCCGACCACGGTCCAGCTACCGGATACGGACTCGGCGGCTTCCTCTTCAAGGACGTTCCAGACGAGTTCGTACAGCGCTCCGCGCCGCGTGGTGGAGCCGAGCTGTTCGGCCGGCACCGGTCGGGTCACCAGGGAATCGATGGTGGCCACCGGCGCACCGGTCTCGTCGGCCACCAGGACCTGCACCCCGCCGTCACCGGACGGGGAGAGCCGGACCCGCAGTGCGCTCGCGCCGACGGCGTGCAGCCGGACCCCGGTCCAGGCGAAAGGCAGCCCCGATACGGCGTCCCCGAGCAGTCCCACGGTCTGGAGCGCGGCATCGAGCAGCGCCGGGTGCAGGGCGAACTTCGCCGCATCGGCGCCCGGCTCCTCGGGCAGGGCCACTTCGGCGAACACCTCCGCACCCCGCCGCCAGGCCGCGCGCAGCCCCTGGAACACCGGCCCGTACGCGAAGCCGACCGAGACCAACTCCTCGTAGAACCCGTCCACCGGGATGCGCTCGGCATCGGCCGGCGGCCAGACGGTTTCGCTGAAGCGCACGGGTGTAACGGGTGTATCCGCCGCGACGGTCAGTGAGCCGGTGGCATTCCGGGTCCACTCCTCGTCGGGCTCGTTCTCGTCACGGGAGAACACCGCGAGTTCACGGCGCCCGTCCCCGGCCGACTCCTCCCCCACCGTGACCCGCAGCTGCATTCCGCCGTGCGGCGGGAGGATCAGCGGGGCGTGCAGGGTGAGCTCGTCCAGGAGATCGCAGCCGACCTGGTCCCCGGCCTGGATGGCGAGTTCGACCAGGGCGGTTCCCGGCAGGAGAACGGTGTCCATGATGGTGTGGTCGGCCAGCCACGGATGCGTGGCCAGGGACAGCCGACCGGTGAGGACCACGGCATCCGGCAGGGTGACCGCGGCACCGAGCAGCGGATGGTCCGCGGCGCCCAGCCCGATCGAGGACACGTTGCCGCCCCCCGCGTTGGCCGTCAGCCAGTAGTTCTGCCGCTGGAACGCGTAGGTGGGCAGCGCCACCCGGCGGGCCCCCGGGAACAGCGGGGTCCAGTCCACCGCGACGCCACGGGCCCACAGCCCGCCCAGTGCGTCAATCAGCGCTCCGGGTTCGGGACGGTCCTTGCGGAGGCTGGGCTGGAGGGTGGTGGGGGTGTTATGTGCGGCGGTCTGCGGTAGGCAGTCCTGTCCCATGGCGGACAGGACGCCGTCCGGGCCGAGTTCGAGGAAGGTGGTGACGCCTCCTTCGGCGTGGGCGGCCTGGATGCCGTCGTGGAAGCGGACGGCTTCGCGGACGTGGCGCACCCAGTACTCGGGGTCGCGGAGTTCGGCGGGGTCGGCCAGCAAGCCGGTCACGTTCGAGACGACCGGCAACTGGGCGTCGGAGTAGGTGAGTTGGTCCAGGACCGTGCGGAACTCGGCCAGCATCGGGTCCATCAGCGGCGAGTGGAAGGCATGGCTCACCCGCAGCCGCTTGACCTTGCGGCCCTCCGCCTCCAGGGCGGTGATGACCTGGTCCATCTCGGTCTCGGCGCCGGAGAGGACGACGGACTCCGGACCGTTGACGGCGGCGATACCGACCTGAGCGCAGCCGTCCAGCAGCG
Organism: Streptomyces sp. NPDC127097; assembly: GCF_042724075.1. Lineage (NCBI taxonomy): Bacteria > Bacillati > Actinomycetota > Actinomycetes > Kitasatosporales > Streptomycetaceae > Streptomyces > Streptomyces sp. NPDC127097. The sequence goes on from NZ_JBHXFI010000023.1 coordinate 16,393, forward strand.
GCGTGACCTCGTCCTCAGAGGCCCGCACCGACGCCATGACACCACCTGCCGGCAGCGCCTGCATCAGACGCCCACGCGCGGCGACCAGCTTCGCCGCATCCGCCAGCGACCAGACACCCGCCAGATAGGCAGCCGTCACCTCACCGATCGAGTGACCCAGCAGCACAGCCGGAGCCACACCAAGGGACTCAACGAGACGGTAGAGCGCGACTTCGAGGGCGAACAGCGCCGCCTGCGCATATTGGGTCTGATCGAGCAGGTCTGCCTCGCCCCACACCACTTCACGCAACGGCCGCGGCAGCAGACCGTCCAGTTCCCCGCACACCTCGTCCCAGGCCCGGGCAAACACCGGGAAGGCGTCGTACAGCTCACGGCCCATGCCCAGTCGCTGAGCGCCCTGGCCGGTGAACAGCACACCGACCCGGCCATCGCCGGCGACCGCCGTGGGGTGTTCACCCGCGGCCAGCCGTCCGGCCGCGGCCAGCAGGGCATCCCGGTCCGCCCCGGTGACGACCGCGCGGTGCTCCAACGCCGCGCGGGTGGTGGCCAGCGAGAACCCGATGTCGGCCGGGGCCAGTTCCGGGTGCTCGGCGGTGAAGGCCACCAGTCGTGCCGCCTGCGCGTACAGGGCTTCCTGCGTCCGCGCCGAGAGCGTCCAGGACAGCGAACCGGCAGGCCCGCTACCGGCGGACGTGACCTCGGCGGTTTCCGACTTCGCGGGTTCCGTCGTAGTCGGTTCCGTCGTGGCGCGTGCCGTCGTGGCGAGTTCCTCCAGGGGCGCCTGCTCAAGGATGACGTGGGCGTTGGTGCCGCTGATACCGAAGGCGGAGATTCCGGTCCGGCGCGGGCGGCCGGTCTCCGGCCACTTCCGTGTCTCGGTGAGCAGCTCCACCGCACCCGCGGACCAGTCGACATGCGGGGTGGGCTCGTCCACGTGCAGGGTCTTGGGCAGCAGCCCCTGCTGGAGCGCGAAGACCATCTTGATGACGCCGGCCGCACCGGCGGCGGCCTGGGTGTGCCCGATGTTGGACTTGACCGCGCCGAGCCACAGCGGCTGGTCGGCGGGCCGGTTCTGCCCGTACGTGGCGAGCAGCGCCTGGGCCTCGATCGGGTCGCCGAGCGTCGTACCGGTGCCATGCGCCTCCACGGCGTCCACGTCCGACGGTTCGAGTCCGGCGTTGGCGAGTGCCTGACGGATCACCCGCTGCTGCGAAGGGCCGTTGGGGGCGGTCAGACCGTTGGACGCACCGTCCTGGTTCACCGCCGAACCCCGCACCACCGCAAGCACCGGGTGACCATTGCGCCGGGCGTCCGACAGCCGCTCGACCAGCACCATGCCGGCGCCTTCGGCCCAGCCCGTGCCGTCCGCGGCGCCGGCGAACGGCTTGCAGCGGCCGTCCGCCGCGAGGCCGCGCTGCCGGGAGAACTCCACGAAGTTGCCCGGGGTGGCCATGACGCAGACACCACCGGCCAGGGCCATCGAGCACTCCCCGGAGCGCAGCGCCTGGATCGCCAAGTGCAATGCCACCAGTGACGAGGAGCAGGCCGTGTCCACGGTCACCGCCGGCCCTTCGAGGCCGAGCGAGTAGGAGATACGGCCGGAGAGCACGCTGCCCGCGCCACCGGTGGTGAGGTAGCCCTCGATGTCCTCGGGCACGTTTCCGTCGGCGGGCGCATAGTCGTGGTAGTTGATCCCGGTGAACACCCCGGTCTGGCTGCCGCTCAGGGCCAGCGGGTCGATACCCGCGTTCTCGAAGGTCTCCCAGGCGGCCTCCAGCAGAATGCGCTGCTGCGGATCGGCCGCCAGGGCCTCCCGGGGGCTGATCCCGAAGAAGCCGGCATCGAACTCGCCCGCGTCATAAAGGAATCCGCCCTGCTGGGTGATGCTCTTCCCGGTTTCGGCGGAGTCGCTGCCGAACAGGTTGTCCAGGTCCCAGCCGCGGTTGACGGGGAAGCCGGAGATGGCGTCCCCACCGCTGGTCACGAGCTGCCAGAGGTCGTCCGGGGAAGACACCCCTCCGGGGTAGCGGCAGGCCATACCGACGATCACGATGGGGTCGTCGTCGACGGGCCGGGCCACCGGGACCGTGGCGACCGGTGCGGCCACCGTGCCCAGCAGTTCCTCGCGTACGTAGCGGGCGAGGGCCTCCGGGTTCGGGTAGTCGAAGATCAGCGTGGCCGGCAGGGTCAGCCCGGTGGCCGCGTTCAGCCGGTTCCGCAGTTCGACCGCGGTGAGCGAATCGAAGCCGAGCTCCTTGAAGGCCCGGGTGGTCCCCACGGCGTCGCCGCCGTCGTAGCCGAGTACGGCGGATGCCTGCCGGCGGACCAGTTCCACCAAGGTCCGCTCACGCTCCGGCTCGGTCATCGGGCGCAGTCGCTCGGCGAGGGTGTCGGCCGTTGCGCTGCCGGTGGTCACGGCACGACGCCGGACCCGCACCAGGCTGCGCAGCAGTGACGGAACCTCTCCGGTGGCGGCGATGGTGTTCAGGTCCAGATGGGCGGACAGCGCAACCGGCTGGTCCGTGCCCAGGGCAGCGTCGAACAGCGCAGCGCCTTCAGCCTGACCGAGCGGGATCATCCCGCCCCGGGCCATCCGCCGCAGGTCGGTCTCACTGAGCTGCCCGGTCATCCCACTGGCATCGGCCCACAGGCCCCAGGCCAGGGAAGTACCCGGCAGACCACTGAGACGACGGTGCTCGGCGAGAGCATCCAGGAACGTATTCGCCGCCGCGTAACTGCCTTGTCCGGCGCTGCCGAGCACACCGGCGGCCGAGGAGAACAGCACGAACGCGGACAGGTCCAGGCCCTGGGTCAGCTCGTGCAGGTTCCAGGCCGCATCCACCTTCGGCCGAAGAACCGTGTCGAGACGCTCAGGGGTCAGCGAGCCGATGATGCCGTCGTCCAGGACACCTGCCGTATGCACTACGCCCGTCAGCGGGGCGTCGGCCGGGATGCTTGCCAGCACGGCGGCCAGCGCGTCCCGGTCAGCCGCGTCGCAGGCGACCACATCAACCCGGGCACCCAGCTCAGTCAGCTCGGACCGCAACTCCCGGGCTCCGCCGGCGTCCAGACCACGGCGGCTGGTCAACACCAGCCTGCGGACGCCATGTTCGGACACCAGATGCCGGGCGAACAGCGCACCCAACGTGCCCGTACCACCCGTGATCAGCACCGTGCCCTCGGAGCCCCACACCACCGGCGCACCATCCGACGGCGCAGTCCGCACCAGCCGAGGCACGGAGACCACACCGTCGCGAACCGCCACCTGCGGCTCACCCGAAGCCACCGCCGCAGCAATAGCGTCCACCGAGGACTGCTGCTCATCAAGATCAAGCAGCACAAACTGATCCGGGTTCTCACTCTGCGCGGAACGCAGCAGACCCCACACCGCGCCGCCCACGGCATCCAGCGGTTCTCCGGCCACGGAGACGGCACCACGGGTCGCCACCACCAGCTTCGAACGCGTGCAACGCTCATCAGCCAGCCACGACTGAAGGTGCTCCAGCACCCGGCCCACGGTGGCGCGCACCGCCGCCGGCACCTCCAACGCACCATCCACGCCAGGCACCGCCAGCACGACATGCTCCGGCACGTCCACCAGCTCACTCAGTACGTCCGCACCCGACGCACCCAACGCCGCAGCCAGCCCGACCTCCGCACCGAGCACCGCCCACGAACCCGCCACCGGCTCAGACCGAAGCGGCAACTCCGACCACTCCACCCCGAACAGCGCATCCCGGTGCTCCGGGCCGGCGACAGCCACGTCCGCTTCGGAAATCGCCGTCCAGGCAATGGATTCGGCCGCGGCGACCACTTCGCCGTCGTGATCGGCGACTACGAGGGCATAGCCGTCCCCCACGCTGGAGAGCTTGACCCGTAGCGCGGTCGCGCCCTCGGCGAACAGCGTCACGCCGGTCCACTGAGTGGCGAGTCGCGTCCCGTCCGCGGCCTCCTGGCGCGTCACCGGATGCAGCGCGGCGTCGAGCAGGGCAGGGTGCAAGCCGAATCGGCCCGCCTCGCCCGCGCTCTCCTCCGTCAGAGCGACCTCGGCGAACAGGTCCGTACCGCGGCGCCAGGCCGCTCGGACGTTCTCGAAGACCGGGCCATGGGTGATCCCGGCGGCGGCGAGTTCGTCGTAGAGCCCGTCCACCGTCAAGGTGTCGGAGCCGGCCGGGGGCCAGACCGCTTCGCCGAATCCGACGGGTGCGGCACCCGCGGCCAATACACCGGTGGCGTGCCGGGTCCAGGGCAGATCGGTTTCGGCGTCCTCAACGCGGGAGAACACGGCCAGCTCCCGGCGACCGTCCTCATCGGACTCGCCGACGGTGACACGGAGCTGGAGCCCGGCACCGTCCGGCAGGAGAGCCGGAGCCAGCACGGTGAGTTCTTCCAGCAGATCGCAGCCGACCTGGTCGCCGGCCCGGATGGCCAGCTCCACGAGGGCAGAACTCGGCAGCACCACGGCGCCGAGTACCGAGTGGTCGGCCAGCCAGGGGTGCGTGGCCTGGGACAGCCGCGCGGTGAACAGGTAGCCGTCGGACTCGGGCAGGGCCACGGCCGCGCCCAGCAGGGGATGCTGCGAGTCCGCCTGGCCGAGGCCGGTGGCGTCACCGGCCGCGACCACAGTGGCGGGCCAGTAGCGCTTGTGCTGGAAGGCGTAGGTGGGCAGGTCGACCCGCCGGCCGGCCGGTACCAGGGTGCTCCAGTCCACCGGCACGCCGTGCGCCCAGAGCTGACCGAGCGATTGCGCGAACCGGGGCCAGCCGCCTTCGTCGCGGCGCAGGGTCCCGGTCACCACGACGGGGCTGCCCGCCCGTTGCGCGGTGTCCTCGATTCCAGGCGTCAGTACGGGGTGCGCACTGCACTCCACGAACACTCCGTGCCCGTCAGCCAACAGCGCCTGGACGGCCTCCTCGAACCGCACCGTGTTGCGCAGGTTCTCGAACCAGTACGCGGCGTCCAGCTCCGCGCCCGACACGGGCGAAGCGTTCACCGCCGAGTAGAAGGGGATGCGGCCTTCCGCAGGCGCAACCTGGGCCAGGACCGCCGCGAGCTCTTCGCGCAGCTCCTCGACCTGCGCGCCGTGGGAGGCGTAATCCACCGGGATCTGCCGCGCCCGCACCTCCTCCTCAGCACACTCCGCCAGCAGCTCCTGCAAGGCATCAGGTTCACCAGAAACCACCGTGGCGGACGGCCCGTTGATGGCGGCGACGGACACCCGCTCGCCCCACTTGGCGATGCGCTCCTGAACGGCCTCACGGGAGCCGGCGACCGACACCATGCCACCCCGCCCGGCCAACACCCGACCGATGGCCTGACTGCGCAACGCCACCACCCGCGCACCGTCACGCAGCGACAGGATCCCGGCGACGCAGGCCGCGGCGATCTCCCCCTGAGAGTGACCCACCACAGCCGACGGCACCACGCCACAGTCCTCCCAGACCGCGGCCAACGACACCATCACCGCCCACAGCACCGGCTGCACCACATCAACCCGGGCCAACGCGTCCTCATCCGACAGCACCGCCATCAGATCCCAGGACACGAACTCCGACAGCGCCGCACCACACTCAGCCATCCGCCCCGCGAACACCGGTGACGTAGCGAGGAGTTGGTCCGCCATGCCGAGCCACTGCGAGCCCTGACCGGGGAACACCAGCACCGCGCCAGAGGCTGCCGTGGCCGCCACGCTGCCCTGGACCACACCGGCACCGCCATCCAGGCCACCGGCAAGGCCGCGCAAGCCGTTGAGCAGCTGATCCCGCTCAGCGCCGATCACCACGGCCCGGTGCTCCAGCTCCGCCCGGGTGCTCAGCAGGGAGAACCCGACATCGGCCAGGCCCACCTCCGGCCGCTCCGCCACAAAGGACGCCAACCGGCCCGCCTGAGCCGACAACGCCTGCTCCGAGCGCGCCGACAGCACCCACGGCACCGGCCCCGGCCCCGGCCCCGTCACCGGAGCAACCGACTCCACCCGCTCCTCTTCAGGAGCCTGCTCCAGCACCACATGCGCATTCGTCCCGCTGATACCGAACGACGACACTCCCGCCCGACGCGGACGGCCGGTGTCCGGCCATGCGCGCGCCTCGGCGAGCAGTTCGACCGCGCCGGCGGCCCAGTCCACGTGCGGGGAGGGCTCGTCCACGTGCAGTGACTTGGGCAGGATGCCCTGCCGCATGGCGAGGATCATCTTCATCACGCCGGCCACACCGGCCGCGGCCTGGGTGTGCCCGATGTTCGACTTGATGGATCCCAGCCACAGCGGCCGGTCCTCCGGCCGGTCCTGGCCGTACGTGGCCAGCAGCGCCTGGGCCTCAATCGGGTCACCCAGCCGCGTGCCGGTACCGTGCGCCTCCACCGCGTCCACCTCGGACGGGGACAGCCGTGCGCCAGCCAGGGCCTGCCGGATCACGCGCTGCTGCGAGGGACCATTCGGGGCGGTCAGACCGTTGGACGCACCGTCCTGGTTCACCGCCGAACCCCGCACCACCGCAAGGACCCGGTGACCGTTGCGCCGGGCGTCCGACAGCCGCTCCACGAGCAGCATGCCGACGCCCTCGCCCCAGCCCGTACCGTCCGCGGCCGCGGCGAACGGCTTGCAGCGGCCGTCCGCGGACAGGCCACGCTGCCGGGAGAAGTCGATGAACGTATCGGGGGTGGCCATCACGGTCACGCCGCCGGCCAGGGCCAGCGAGCATTCACCGGACCGCAGCGCCTGCACCGCGAAGTGCAGGGCCACCAGAGAGGACGAGCACGCGGTGTCCACGGTGACCGCGGGCCCTTCGAAGCCGAAGGAGTAGGCCAGCCGGCCGGAGGTCACACTGCCGGAGTTGCCGGTGCCCATGAAGCCCTCGACGCCCTCGCCCACGGACTGCAACTGGTGGACGTAGTCGTGGTACATGAGTCCGGCGTATACACCGGTCGGGGTGCCGCGCAGGGTGGTGGGGTCGATGCCCGCGCTCTCCAGGGCCTCCCAGGACGTTTCCAGCAGGAGCCGCTGCTGCGGGTCCATGGCCAGCGCCTCGTTCGGGCTGATCCCGAAGAACGTGGGGTCGAAGTCCGCGGCGCCGTCCAGGAAACCGCCCTCGCGCGTGTACGAGGTGCCCTGGTGGTCGGGGTCCGGGTGGTACAGGGCGTCGAGGTTCCAGCCGCGGTCGCCGGGGAAGGCGGAGATGCCGTCCCGCCCGGATTCCAGCATGCCCCAGAGGTCCTCGGGGCTGTGGACGTTGCCGGGGAGGTGGCAGGCCATACCGATGATGGCGATGGGTTCGTCCATCGTCGTGCCGGTGGCGACGCTGGTGACAGCCGGCTGGTCCCGGTCCCCGACCAGCTCGTCGCGCAGGTGGTCCAGCAGCGCGGCCGGGGTCGGGTAGTCGAAGACCAGGGTCGCGGGAAGCCGGAGGCCGGTGGCCGAGTTGAGCCGGTTGCGCAGTTCGACCGCGGTCAGCGAGTCGAATCCGAGGTCCTTGAAGACCTGGTCGATACGGACCGCTCCCGAGTTCTCGTAGCCGAGGACGGCCGCCACCTGGGTGGTCACCAGGTCGAGCAGCAGCTCATCGCGTTCCTCGACGGGGAGGCCGAGCAGGCGGTCGCCCAGCGATCCGGCCGAGGTGGCCTCGGCCGCGGTGCGACGTACGGGCGCCCGCACCACTCCGCGCAGGATCGCCGGCACCGCCCCGGAGGCCGCCAGGGCCCGCGCGTCCAGCCGGATCGCTGCGATCACGGCCTCGTCGGCGCCGACGGCCGCGTCGAACATCGCGGTGCCGTCGGCCGCGGAGATCGCCAGGAACCCGTCCGCGGCCATCCGCCGCAGATGGGTGTCCTCGACCTGGCCGGTCATCCCACTGGTGTCCGCCGCCCACGGCCCCCAGGCCAGGGAGGTACCCGGCCGGTCATTGAGACGACGGTGCTGAGCGAGGGCGTCGAGGAAGGAGTTGGCCGCGGCGTAGTTGCCCTGCCCGGCGCTGCCGAGCACACCGGCAGCGGAGGAGAACAGCACGAACGCCGACAGGTCCATGCCCTCGGTCAGCTCGTGCAGGTTCCAGGCCGCATCCACCTTCGGCCGAAGCACGGTGTCGAGGCGTTCCGGAGTCAGCGAGCCGATGATCCCGTCGTCCAGGACACCTGCCGTATGCACCACGCCCGTCAGGGGTGCGTCCGCCGGGATGCCCGCCAGCAGCGCCCCGAGGGCCTCCCGGTCAGCCGCGTCACACGCCACGACCTCCACCCGGGCACCCAGCTCAGTCAGCTCGGACCGCAACTCCCGGGCACCGCCGGCCTCCAGACCACGACGGCTCGTCAACACCAGCCTGCGGACGCCGTGTTCAGACACCAGATGACGGGCGAACAGCGCACCCAGATTCCCGGTGCCACCAGTGATCAGCACCGTGCCCTCGGGGTTCCACACCGGCGCACCGTCCACCCCGGACGGCACGGTCCGCGCCAACCGCGGCACCGAGACCACGCCGTTCCGGACCGCCAGCTGCGGCTCGCCGGACGCCACGGCCGCACGGACCGCCTGGAGCGAACTCGCCGCACCGTCCACGTCGACCAGCACGAGCCGGCCCGGATTCTCCGACTGCGCGGACCGCACCAGCCCCCACACCGCGGCCGCCGCCACCTCGACCGGCTCGCTGCTCGCCGTCGAGACGGCGCCCCGGGTCACGACCACCAGCGTCGAAGCGTCGCACCGCTCATCCGCCAGCCATGTCTGTACCCGCTGCAACACCTCAGCCGTGGCCCCGCGCACCGAGCCCGGAACATCCGCGCTCGCGCCCGTCTCCACGTCCGGGGACCACGCCACATGGCCCGGCACCGACTCCGCCGACGGATCCAGGACTCCCACGCCCAGACCGGCCGCCAGCACCACATCCTCGTCGGCCACCGCCCACGAGCCATCCACATCCCCGGCGGGCAGCGCGACCGGCGCCCACTCCACCGCGTACAGCGCCTCGCGCTGTCCGCCGCCGGCACTCGCCAGCTGCCCGGCGGCAGGCACCGGTCGGGTGGTCAGGGCGTCGATGGTGGCTACCGGGGCGCCCGCGTCATCGACGGCCAGGATCCGCATGCCGCCATCGCCCGTGGGCGTCAGCCGGGCACGCAAGGAGGCCGCGCCGACGGCGTGCAGGCGCACGCCGGCCCAGGCGAAGGGCAGGCCGGGGCCGTCCGTGCCGAGGTCATCGCTGAGACCGAAGGTCTGGAGTACGGCGTCGAGCAGTGCCGGGTGCAGCCCGAACTTGGCTGCCTCCTCGGCCGCGCCCTCGGGCAGCGCCACCTCGACGAACAGCTCCGGGCCGCGTCGCCAGGCCGCCCGTACCCCCTGGAACACCGGGCCGTAGCCGAATCCGGCGTCGACGAGTTCCGCGTAGAAGCCGTCCACGGAGACGGCCTCGGCCCCGGCCGGCGGCCAGGCCGCCTCACCGAGGTCCGCGACCGGGGTGGCACCCGCGGTGGTCAGCACCCCCAGTGCATGCTGGGTCCACGGCTCCGCACCGTCCTCGCCACGGGAGAACATGGACAGCTCGCGTCGGCCGTGGGCGTCCGGACCGTCCACGGTGATCTGGATCTGTATGCCGCCGGCCGACGGGATGATCATGGGCGCCTGAAGGGTCAGTTCCTCCAGCAGGTCGCAGCCGACCTGGTCCCCGGCGCGGATGGCCAGTTCGACCAGCGCGGTGCCGGGCACCAGGACGGTGTCCATGACGGCGTGGTCGGCGAGCCAGGGGTGGGTGGCCAGGGACAGCCGGCCGGTGAAGAGGAACCCGTCGGACCCGGGCAGCGGCACCGCGGCGCTGAGCAGCGGGTGATCCGCGGCGGCCAGTCCGGCCGAGGTCATATCGCCGGCGCCCGCGCCGGTGCGGTCCAGCCAGTACCGCTGCCGCTGGAACGCGTAGGTGGGCAGCGCCACTTGGCGGGCACCGGGGAAGAACGTCGCCCAGTCCACCACGACGCCCCGCGCGTACACGGCCCCCAGAGCCTGGAGAACCGCTTCCGGCTCGGACCGGTTCTTGCGCAGACTCGGCTGAAGGGCGGCGCTCTCCGGCAGACAGTCCTGTCCCATGGCGGACAGGACGCCGTCCGGGCCGAGTTCGAGGAAGGTGGCGACGCCTCCTTCGGCGTGGGCGGCCTGGATGCCGTCGTGGAAGCGGACGGCTTCGCGGACGTGGCGCACCCAGTACTCGGGGTCGCGGAGTTCGGCGGGGTCGGCGAGACGGCCGGTCACGTTCGAGACGATCGGCAACTGGGCGTCGCTGTAGGTGAGTTGGTTCAGGACCGTGCGGAACTCGGCCAGCATCGGGTCCATCAGGGGCGAGTGGAAGGCATGGCTCACCCGCAGCCGCTTGGCCTTGCGACCCTCGGCCTCCAGGGCGGTGATGACCTGGTCCATCTCGGTCTCGGCGCCGGAGAGGACGACGGACTCGGGGCCGTTGATGGCGGCGATGCCGACCTGAGCGCGGCCGTCCAGCAGCGGCGTGACCTCGTCCTCCGAGGCCCGCACCGAGACCATGACACCACCGGCCGGCAGCGCCTGCATCAGCCGCCCACGGGCCGCAACCAGCTTCGCCGCATCCGCCAGCGACCAGACACCCGCCAGATAGGCAGCCGTCACCTCACCAATCGAGTGACCCAGCAGCACAGCCGGAGCCACACCATGGGACTCAACGAGCCGGTAGAGCGCCACTTCGAGGGCGAACAGCGCCGCCTGCGCGTACTGAGTCTGATCGAGCAGGTCTCCCTCGCCCCACACCACTTCACGCAACGGCCGCGGCAGCAGACCATCCAGCTCCGCACACACCTCGTCCCAGGCCCGCGCAAACACCGGATACGTCTCATACAACTCACGGCCCATGCCCAGCCGCTGCGCCCCCTGACCGGTGAACAGCACACCCAGACGGCCCTCACCCGCCACAGGCTCAGTCACCGAAGGCAGGCTCCCCAGAGCCGCGACCAGCGACTCCCGGTCCGAGCCCGTGACCACGGCACGGTATTCCAGCCCCGCACGACTCCTCGCCAGAGAGAACCCGACGTCAGCAAGCCCCAACTCCGGCTGCCGCGCCACAAACGCCGCAAGGCGTTCCGCCTGCCCCGCCAACGCCTGCTCCGAGCGCGCCGACAGCACCCACGGCACCGGCCCCGGCACCGGCCCCGGCCCCGTCACCGGAGCAACCGACTCCACCCGCTCCGCTTCAGGAGCCTGCTCCAACACCACATGCGCATTCGTCCCGCTGATCCCGAACGACGACACACCGGCGCGACGCGGACGGCCGGTGTCCGGCCACTCCTGCGCTTCGGCGAGCAGCTCCACCGCACCCGCGGACCAGTCGACGTGCGGGGTGGGCTCGTCCAGGTGCAGGGTCTTGGGCAGGATGCCCTGCCGCATGGCGAGGACCATCTTCATCACGCCGGCGACGCCGGCCGCGGCCTGGGTGTGCCCGAGGTTGGACTTGATCGCGCCGAGCCACAAAGGCTGGTCGGCGGGCCGGTCCTGGCCGTACGTGGCGAGCAGCGCCTGGGCCTCGATCGGGTCACCCAGCCGCGTGCCGGTACCGTGCGCCTCCACCGCGTCCACCTCGGACGGGGACAGTCCCGCGCCGGCGAGGGCCTGCCGGATCACGCGCTGCTGCGAGGGGCCGTTGGGCGCGGTCAGACCGTTGGACGCACCGTCCTGGTTCACCGCTGAACCCCGCACCACCGCCAGGACCGTATGGCCGTTCCGCCGGGCATCGGAGAGCCGCTCCACGAGCAGCATGCCGACGCCCTCACCCCAGCCGGTGCCGTCCGCGGCCGCGGCGAACGGCTTGCAGCGGCCGTCCGCCGCGAGGCCGCGCTGCCGGGAGAAGTCGACGAAGGTATCGGGAGTGGACATCACCGAAACACCGCCGGCCAGCGCCATCGAGCATTCACCGGACCGCAGTGCCTGCATCGCCCAGTGCAGCGCCACCAGCGAGGCGGAGCACGCCGTGTCCACGGTGACTGCGGGGCCTTCGAAGCCGAGGGAGTAGGAGACCCGGCCGGACACCACGCTGGCCGAGGTTCCGGTGATCAGGTAGCCGTCCGCGTTGTCCGCGCCCTGGGCGAGGACCGAGCCGTAGTCCTGGCCGTTGGTGCCGACGAAGACACCGGCATCGCTGCCCCGCAGAGTGGTCGGGTCGATGCCCGCGTTCTCCAGGGTCTCCCAGGAGGTTTCCAGCAGGATCCGTTGCTGCGGATCCATCGCGGTCGCCTCACGCGGCGAGACGCCGAAGAAGCCGGCATCGAAATCACCGGCGTTGCCGAGGAAGCCGCCCTCGCGCACATACGAGGTGCCCTTGTGCTCCGGGTCCGGGTGATACAGCCGCTCCACGTCCCAGCCACGGTCGGCCGGGAAGTCACCGATCGCATCGCCGCCACGCGCCAGCAGCTCCCACAGCGCGTCGGGACTGTCGATCCCGCCGGGGAAACGGCAGGCCATGCCGACGATGGCAATGGGCTCGTCGTCCACAACTGCCTTGGCACGTACCGCGGGGGTGGCGGCCTGGCCGCCGAGCAGTTCCTCGCGCAGATGGCGCACCATCGCGGACGGAGTGGGATAGTCGAAAATCAGCGTGGCCGGCAGCCGCAGACCGGTGGCGTTGTCCATCCGGTTCCGCAGTTCCACGGCGGTCAGCGAATCGAACCCGAGGTCCTTGAACGCCCTGGACGCGTCGAGCCCACTGCTGTCGGAGTAGCCCAGCACCAGGGCGACCTGGGCGGTGACAAGGTCCAGCAGAGCACGGTCCTGATCGGCCTTCGTCAGCCCGACGAGCCGGTCCCGCAATGTGCTGCCGGCACCGCCGCCGGCCGCGGCGGTGCGCCGCCGGACCGGTACGAGGCCGTGCAGGATCGCCGGTACCGAAGGCGCGGCGGCGAGGGCGCGCACGTCGAGATGGATCGGTACGGAGAGCGCCGATTCCCCGGCGATCGCCGCGTCGAACAGGTCCACGCCTTCGGCCGCGGAGACCGGCAGCACACCGTCGGCCGCCATCCGCCGCAGGTCGGCATCGCTCAGCTGCCCCGTCATCCCACTGGCATCGGCCCACAGGCCCCAGGCCAGGGAGGTACCCGGCAGGCCACTGAGACGACGGTGCTCAGCGAGCGCGTCGAGGAAGGAGTTGGCCGCGGCGTAGTTGCCCTGTCCGGCGCTGCCGAGCACGCCGGCGGCCGAGGAGAACAGTACGAACGCCGAGAGGTCCAGGTCCTGGGTCAGCTCGTGCAGGTTCCAGGCCGCGTCCACCTTCGGCCGAAGAACCGTGTCGAGACGCTCAGGGGTCAGCGAGCCGATGATGCCGTCGTCCAGGACACCGGCGGTGTGCACCACACCCGTCAGCGGGGTGTCGGCCGGGATACCTGCCAGCACGGCCGCCAGCGCGTCCCGGTCAGCCGCGTCACACGCCACGACCTCCACCCGGGCACCCAACTCAGCCAGCTCCGACTGCAACTCCCGGGCTCCGACAGCCTCCAGACCACGACGACTGGTCAACACCAGGCTACGGACGCCATGTTCAGACACCAGATGCCGGGCGAACAGCGCACCCAACGTGCCCGTACCACCCGTGATCAGCACCGTGCCCTCGGAGCCCCACACCACCGGCGCACCATCCGACGCCGCAGTCCGCACCAGCCGAGGCACGGAGACCACACCGTTGCGAACCGCCACCTGCGGCTCACCCGAAGCCACCGCCGCAGCGATGACAGCCACCGAGGACTGCTGCTCATCAAGGTCGACGAGCACAAACTGGTCCGGGTTCTCGGCCTGGGCGGAGCGCAACAGACCCCACACCGCGGCACCCACCGCATCCAGCGGCTCCCCAGCCACCGAGACAGCGCCCCGGGTGGCGACCACCAGCTTCGAACGCGTGCAACGCTCATCAGCCAGCCAGGACTGAAGGTGCTCCAGCACCCGGCCCACGGTGGCGCGCACCGCCGCCGGCACCTCCAACGCACCATCCACGCCAGGCACCGCCAGCACGACATGCTCCGGCACGTCCACCAGCTCACTCAGTACGTCCGCACCCGACGCACCCAACGCCGCAGCCAGCCCGACATCCGCACCGAGCACCGCCCACGAACCCGCCACCGGCTCAGACCGAAGCGGCAACTCCGACCACTCCACCCCGAACAGCGCATCCCGGTGCCGCACCCCGGCGTTCGCGAACTGCTCGGCGGAGACCGCATCCCACGCCACCACGTCCGCCGAGGCCACCAGGCCGCCGGCCTCGTCCGTCGCAGTCAGCGCATAGCCGGCACCGGCCTTGGTCAGCCGCACCCGCAACGACACCGCGCCCACCGCGTGCAGCCGCACCCCGGACCAGGAGACCGGCAGCCGCAGCCCGTCGATCACCGGCTGTAGGGCCGCGTCCAGCAATGCCGGATGCAGGCCGAACTCACCCGCCCGGTCGGCGATTTCCTCGGGCAGCGCAACCTCGGCGAAGACCTCATCGCCACGACGCCACATCGCTCGTACGCCGCCGAACACCGGCCCGTGCGCAAAGCCGGCCGCGGCCAGCTCCCCGTACAGCCCTTCCACGGAGACGGCTTCCGCGCCGGCCGGCGGCCAGACCGGAGCGTCGATGCTCCCGACGGGTGTCCCCGCGGCCAGCACGCCGTCGGCATGCCGAGTCCAGGGCTCGTCCACCGCTTCCTCAGCGCGGGCGAATACCGCGATCTCACGGCGACCGTCCACCGCGGACTGCCCGAGCGCGACCCGCAGCTGCACTCCGCCGCGTTCGGGCAGGATCAGCGGCGTCCGCACGGTGAGTTCTTCCAGCAGGTCACAGCCGACCTGGTCACCGGCCCGGATGGCCAGCTCCACCAGCGCCGAGCCGGGCAGCACGGCGGTGCCGAGTACGGCGTGGTCGGCGAGCCAGGGGTGGGTGGCCAGGGACAGCCGGCCGGTGAAGAGGAACCCGTCCGAATCCGGCAGGGCGATGGCAGCGCTGAGCAGCGGGTGGTCCGCAGCGCCCAGACCGGCCGAGGTCACATCGCCGGTACCCACACCGCTGCGGTCCAGCCAGTACCGCTGCCGCTGGAACGCGTAGGTGGGCAGCGCCACTTGGCGGGCACCGGGGAAGAACGTCGTCCAGTCCACCAGCACACCCCGCGCGTACGCAGCGCCAAGGGCTTGGAGGACGGCTTCCGCCTCGGGCCGGTCTTTGCGCAGCCCGGGGAGGAAGGCCGCGGGAGTGCCCTCGACCTCACGGAGGCAGTCCTGTCCCATGGCGGACAGGACGCCGTCCGGGCCGAGTTCGAGGAAGGTGGTGACGCCTCCTTCGGCGTGCGCGGCCTGGATACCGTCATGGAAACGGACGGCCTCCCGGACATGCCGCACCCAGTACTCCGGGTCACGGAGCTCGGCGGGGGCGGCCAGCCGACCGGTCACATTCGAGATGACCGGCAACTCAGCATCCGCGTACGTGAGTTGACGCAACACCGCGCGGAACCCGGCCAGCATCGGCTCCATCAGCGGCGAGTGGAAGGCATGACTCACCCGCAGCCGCTTGACCTTCCGGCCCTCCGCCTCCAGGGCGGCAGCGATCTGCTCCACCTCGGCCTCAGCACCCGAGAGCACCACAGCCTCAGGACCATTGACGGCAGCGATCCCGACCTGCTCCCGGCCCTCCAGCAGCGGCGCGACCTCATCCTCCGAGGCCCGCACCGAGACCATGACGCCACCAGTCGGCAGCGCCTGCATCAGCCGCCCACGCGCCGCGACCAACTTCGCCGCATCCGCCAGCGACCACACACCCGCCAGATAAGCAGCCGTCACCTCACCAATCGAGTGACCCAGCAGCACAGCCGGAGCCACCCCACGCGACTCCACCAACCGATACAGCGCCACCTCCAGCGCGAACAGCGCCGCCTGCGCATACTGCGTCTGATCGAGCAGGTCACCCTCGCCCCACACCACTTCACGCAGCGGCCGAGGCAGCAGACCGTCCAGCTCCGCACACACTTCATCCCAGGCCCGCGCAAACACCGGATAGGCGTCGTACAGCTCACGCCCCATCCCCAGCCGCTGCGCCCCCTGACCGGTGAACAGCACACCAAGACGGCCCTCACCCGCCACAGGCCCACTCACCGAAGGCAGGTCCCCCAGAGCCGCGAGCAGCGACTCCCGGTCGGAGCCCGTGACCACGGCACGGTATTCCAGCCCCGCACGACTCCTCGCCAGAGAGAACCCGACGTCAGCAAGCCCCAACTCCGGCTGCCGCGCCACAAATGCCGCAAGGCGTTCCGCCTGCCCCGCCAACGCCTGCGGAGACCGAGCAGACAGCACCCACGGCACCGGCCCCTGCCCCGCCACCGGCCCCGTCACCACCGGAGCAACCGACTCCACCCGCTCCGCTTCAGGTGCCTGCTCCAGCACCACATGCGCATTCGTCCCACTGATGCCGAAGGACGACACACCCGCCCGACGCGGCTGCCCGCTCTCCGGCCAGTCCCTGGCCTCGGTCAGCAGCTCCACCGCACCCGCGGACCAGTCCACATGCGACGACGGCTCATCCACGTGCAGCGTCTTCGGCAACACACCGTGCCGCAGGGCCATGACCATCTTGATGACACCGGCCGCGCCGGCCGCGGCCTGGCTGTGTCCGATGTTCGACTTGACCGTGCCCAGCCACAGGGGGCGGTCCTCGGGGCGGTCCTGGCCGTACGTGGCGAGCAGTGCCTGGGCCTCGATCGGGTCGCCGAGCGTCGTACCGGTGCCGTGCGCCTCCACCGCGTCGACCTGGCCGGCGGTCACGCCTGCGTTGGCGAGTGCCTGGTCGATGACGCGCTGCTGTGAGGGGCCGTTGGGGGCGGTCAGACCGTTGGACGCGCCGTCCTGGTTCACCGCCGAACCCCGCACCACCGCAAGGATCGGGTGACCGTTGCGCTCGGCGTCCGACAGCCGCTCCACCAGCAGGATTCCGGCGCCTTCGGAGAGCACGGTGCCGTCGGCGCCGGTGCCGAAGGCCCTGACCTCACCGCTGCGCGCCAGGTTCTGCTGGCGGCTGAAGTCGACGAAGGTGACCGGGGTGGACATCACGGTGACGCCGCCGGCCAGCGCCATCGAGCATTCGCCGGAGCGCAGCGCCTGGATCGCGAGGTGCAGGGAGACGAGTGAGGAGGAACAGGCGGTGTCCACGGATACGGCCGGGCCTTCGAGGCCGAGCAGATAGGCCACCCGTCCGGAGAAAATGCTGCCGTCGGAGCCGCTGCCCAGAAAGGCGGCCACTTCCTCCGATATGCCGGAGATCCCGGTGCCGTAGTCGTGGTACATGACGCCGGCGAACACACCGGTTTTGCTCCCCTTCAGCGAGAGGGGGTCGATCCCGGCGCGTTCGACGGCTTCCCAGGAGACCTCCAGCATCAGCCGCTGCTGTGGGTCCATGGCCAGTGCTTCGCGCGGTGAGATGCCGAAGAATGCCGGGTCGAACTCCGCGGCCTGGTGCAGGAATCCGCCCTGCCGGACGTAGGACGTGCCGCGGCTCGCGGGGTCCGGGTCGTACAGCGAGTCGATGTCCCAGCCACGGTCGGCGGGGAATTCGGTGATGCCGTTCCCGCCCTGGGACACCAGGTCCCAGAGGTCCTCCGGTGACGACACCCCGCCCGGGTACCGGCAGGCCATTCCGACGATCGCGATCGGCTCCGATTCGAGCTCCCAGACACGACGGCGGCTCTCTCGCAGGTCGATCGCCGCCTGCTTCAGATACTCGACAAGCTTTTCGTTGTTCGTCACCTGCACCGGCCCCCTCAGGCTGGAAAGAAAGTGTTGGACAGAATCGCGGTCAGGACTTTCCGAACTCCTGGTCGAAGAAGTCCAGTAGTTCATCGGCGGAGGCATCCCGGATATCGCTGTGTGTTTCGCGTTGATCCGTTGCCGAGCCGCCGTCGCGATACCTGCTCAAGGCCCGCTCGAGGCGTTTCGTGATGGTCGTTCGTTCACGGCTTTCCGTTTCCAGCGTCAGCAGAGCGTTTTCCAGCTTGGTGAGCGTCGCCAGCGCCGTGGCGACCGCATCGGGTTCGTCATCGATGAGCCCGGTGAGAATGTGGTTGGCCAGCGCCGCGGAGGTCGGGTAGTCGAACACCAACGTGGCCGGCAGCCGCAGCCCGGTCGCCGCATGGAGGCCGTTGCGCAGCTCCACCGCGGTCAGTGAATCGAAGCCCAGCTCGCTGAAGCTCTGATCCGCGTTGACCATGTCGGCGCCGGAGTGCCCCAGCACCATGGCCGTGTGGTGGCGCACCAACTCCAGGACCATGGCGGCGCGTTCGGCGGCCGGTACCTCCACCAGCCGGTCGCGCAGGGACTTCGCCGAGGCGGGCCCGGCACTCACCGTACGGCGCACGGGGGCGCGGACCAGGCCGCGCAGGATCGCGGGCACCTCGCCGGCCGCAGCGGCCTTCCTGGCGTCCAGCGCGACGGGGATCACCACCGGCGTTTCGGCGGCGCCCACGACGTCGAACAGCGCCACGCCCTCCTCCGAGGACATCGGCGGCAGCCCCTCCCGGTTCATCCGCCGCAGATCGGTGTCGGTGAGCTTCCTGGTGAGGTCGCTGCGCTCGGACCAGAGCCCCCAGGCCAGTGACAGCGCGGGGAGGCCCTGGGCGTGCCGGTGCTCGGCCAGCGCGTCGAGGAAGGTGCTCGCCGCCGCATAGTTGGCCTGGCCGGGCGCGCCGAGCACCCCGGAGGCCGAGGAGAACAGCACGAACGCCGACAGGTCCAGGTCCTTGGTGAGTTCGTGCAGATTCCAGGCCGCGTCGACCTTGGGCCGCAGTACGGTCTCGATCCGCTCCGGGGTCAGCGCGCCGATCAGTCCGTCGTCCAGCACCCCGGCGGTGTGCACCACACCGGTCAGCGGCGCGTCCGCCGGGATCCCGGCGAGCAGTGCGCCCAGCGCGTCCCGGTCGGCCGCGTCACAGGCGACCACCTCCACGTGGGCACCGAGCGCGGTCAGCTCGTCCCGGAGGCGCGGGGCTCCGTCGGCTGCCAGGCCCCGGCGGCCGGCCAGGATCAGCCGCTTCGCACCGTGCTCGGCGACCAGGTGCCGGGCGACCAGACCGGCCAGCATGCCGGCGCCACCGGTGATCAGCACCGTGCCGTGACCGGCCCAGACGGGTTCCCGGTCGGCATCCACCGGACCGAACCGGGCCAGCCGGGGAGCGGAGGCGGCCCCGCCACGCAGCGCCAGTTGCGGTTCCGCCTCGGCCAGCAGTCCGGGCAGGGCCCGCAACGACGACGCCTCGCCATCGAGGTCGGCGAGCACGATCCGGCCCGGGTTCTCGGACTGCGCCGACCGCACCAGACCCCAGACGGGAGCGAGTGCGAGATCCGGGCTCGGCTCACCGGACACGGCGACCGCGCCCTGGGTGAGGACCACCAGTTTCGCGTCGGTGAACCGGCTCTCGGCCAGCCAGGTCTGCACCGTCCCCAGCACCTGGTGCACCGCCGAGCGCACGGTGTCCGGCACCGCACCGGAACCGGCAGCCGGGACCGGCAGCAGCACATACTCCGGCAGCGTGTCCTGCTTGCCGAGCACCGCCAGGTCCGCCGCGGTGCCGGCCTCGATTCCGGCAGCACGCAGGGCACCCGCGAACTCGTCGGCGGCGGGCCCGATCACGGCCAGGGACGTCTCGACGACTCGGCCGGAGAGGCTGGGCAGCTCCGTCCAGTCCAGCCGGAAGACCGCGTCCCGGCCACTGCCGGCGGCCCGCAGCTGGTCGGCCGAGACCTCACGCATGACCAGCGACTCGACGGTTGCCACGGGTGCCCCGGTGGCATCGCTCACCTCGACCCGCACACCACTCTCGCCGGCCTTGCTCAGCCTGGCGCGCAGCGCGGTGGCGCCCACCGCGTGCAGCTGGACCCCGGTCCACGCGAACGGCAGTCCCGGCCCCTCGTCGCCATGGGCTTCGCCCAGGCCCACGGTGTGCAGCACCGCGTCGAGGAGCGCCGGGTGCAGACCAAACCGGCCCGCCTCTCCGACGGCTTCCTCGGGCAGGGCGACCTCCGCGAAGATGTCCTCCCCGCGCCGCCACGCCGCCCGCAGCCCCTGGAACACCGGGCCGTACTCGTAGCCCGCCTCGGCGAGTTCGCCGTAGAACCCGTCCACCGGGACGGCTTCCGCACCGGCAGGCGGCCAGGACTCCGCGCCGCGCGCGGCCGGCGCGCCGGTGCCGACGGCCAGCACACCGGTGGCATGCCGGATCCACGACTGGTCGGCCGCCGCTTCCTCGTCGCGGGAGAACACCGCGAGGCTGCGGCGCCCGTTCTCGTCGGGCTCACCGACGGTGACCCGCAGCTGCACCCCACCGGTCGGCGCGATGATCAGCGGGCTCTCCAGAGTGAGCTCCTCCAGCAGGTCGCAACCCACCTGGTCCCCGGCACGGATGGCCAGTTCGACCAGCCCGGTGCCCGGCACCAGCACCGTGTCGAGCACGCGGTGATCGGCCAGCCAGCGGTGTGTGGACAGCGACAGCCGCCCGGTGAACAGGAAGCCGTCCGAGTCCGGCAGCGCCACCGCGGCACCGAGCAGCGGATGGTCCGCCGCGCCCAGCCCCACCGAGGACACATCCCCGGCGCCGGACGAGGTCTCCAGCCAGTAGCGCTGTCGCTGGAAGGCGTAGGTGGGCAGGCCGATCCGCCGTCCGGCCGGCAGCAGCGCCTTCCAGTCGACCGGGACGCCGTGCGTCCAGAGCCGGCCCAGCGATTGCGCGAACCGGGACCAGCCGCCTTCGTCGCGGCGGAGGGTGCCGGTCACTACGACCGGGGTGCCGGACTCCTGTGCCGTGTCCTCGATGCCCGGGGTGAGGACGGGGTGCGCGCTGCACTCGACGAAGACGCCGTGCCCGTCAGCCAGCAGTGCCTGGACGGCTTCCTCGAACCGTACGGTGTTGCGCAGGTTCTCGAACCAGTAGGAGGCGTCCAGCTCCTCGCCGGAGACCACTGACGCACTCACCGCCGAGTAGAACGGGATCCGGCCCTGACCAGGGCGTACCTCGGCGAGAACC
The DNA here is from genome assembly GCF_042724075.1 of Streptomyces sp. NPDC127097. NCBI lineage: Bacteria > Bacillati > Actinomycetota > Actinomycetes > Kitasatosporales > Streptomycetaceae > Streptomyces > Streptomyces sp. NPDC127097. The sequence goes on from NZ_JBHXFI010000023.1 coordinate 37,402, forward strand.
GTCGCCAGCTCCTCGCGCAACGACTCGACCTGGGCGCCGTGCGAGGCGTAGTCCACCGGAATCGTCCGGGCCCGCACCTCCTGCTCGGCGCACTCCGCCAACAGCTCCTGCAAGGCATCGGGTTCACCCGAAACCACCGTGGCGGACGGCCCGTTGAGGGCGGCCACGGACAGTTGCTCACCCCACCTGGCGATGCGCTCCTGTACGGCTTCGCGGGAGCCGGCGACCGACACCATGCCGCCGCGACCGGCCAGCACACGGCCGATGGCCTGACTGCGCAACGCCACCACCCGGGCGCCATCACGCAGCGACAGAATGCCCGCGACGCAGGCCGCGGCGATCTCGCCCTGGGAGTGGCCCACCACGGCTGCGGGCACCACGCCGCAGTCCTCCCAGACCGCGGCCAGTGACACCATCACCGCCCACAGCGCCGGCTGCACCACGTCGACCCGCGTCAACGCGTCCTCGTCGGACAGCACCTCGTCCAGCTTCCAGGACACGAACTCCGACAGCGCCGCACCACACTCGGCCATCCGCCCCGCGAACACCGGTGACGTGGCGCGCAGTTGGTCCGCCATGCCGAGCCACTGCGAGCCCTGGCCAGGGAACACCAGCACCGCACCCGAGGCCGCCGTGGCCGCCACACTGCCGTGCACCACACCCGCAGCATCCAGGCCGGCACCGGCAACCCCACCGGCGAGCCCGCGCACGCCGCTGAGCAGCTGATCCCGCTCAGCGCCGACCACCACGGCCCGGTGCTCCAGCTCCGCCCGCGAAGCCATCAGCGAGAATCCGACCTCGGCCACGGACAGCTCCGGGCGCTGCGTCACAAAGGACGCCAGCCGGTCCGCCTGCGCCGCCAACGCCTGCTCCGAGCGCGCCGACAGCACCCACGGCACCACCCCGGACGGCGCACCGCCACCCGGTTCCACGGTCTCCGGCTCAGCCGCCGGGGCCTGCTCCAGCACCACATGCGCGTTCGTGCCGCTGATGCCGAACGACGACACACCGGCCCGCCAGGGTTCACCGGTCTTCGGCCACTGCCGGAGTTCGGTCAGCAGCTCGACGGTGCCGGCGGACCAGTCGACGTGCGGGGTGGGCTCATCGACATGCAAAGTCTTCGGCAACAGGCCGTGCCGCATGGCCAGCACCATCTTCATCACCCCGGCCACTCCGGCCGCGGCCTGGGTGTGCCCGATGTTGGACTTGACCGACCCCAGCCACAGGGGCCGGTCGGCCATCCGCTCCCGGCCGTACGTCGCTATCAGCGCCTGGGCTTCGATGGGGTCGCCGAGGGTGGTGCCGGTGCCGTGGGCCTCCACCGCGTCGACCTGATCGGCGGTCACCCCTGCGTTGGCCAGGGCCTGTTCGATGACCCGCTGCTGCGAGGGGCCGTTCGGTGCGGTGAGGCCGTTGGAGGCACCGTCCTGGTTCACCGCCGTGCCCCGGACCACCGCCAGGACGGTGTGGCCGTTGCGCCGGGCGTCCGAGAGGCGCTCGACCAGGACCATGCCGACGCCCTCGCCCCAGCCGGTGCCGTCCGCCGCGGCGGCGAATGCCTTGCAGCGGCCGTCCGCGGACAGGCCGCGCTGCCGGGAGAAGTCGACGAAGGTGTCCGGAGTGGACATCACCGATACGCCTCCGGCCAGCGCCAGGGTGCATTCCCCGGTGCGCAGCGCCTGGATGGCCCAGTGCAGGGCGACCAGTGAGGAGGAGCAGGCCGTGTCGACGGTCACGGCGGGGCCTTCGAAGCCGAAGGTGTAGGAGACCCGGCCGGAGAGGACGCTGCCCGCGCTGCCGGTCCCGACGTAGCCTTCGAGGTCCTCGGGGATCTGGCCGCTCGGCGGTGCGTAGTCGTGGTAGCTCACTCCGGCGAACACGCCGGTTTTGCTGCCGCGCAGGGTGGTCGGGTCGATGCCGGCGTTCTCGAAGGTCTCCCAGACGGTCTCCAGCAGGATCCGCTGCTGGGGGTCGGTGGCCAGCGCCTCACGCGGGTTGATCTCGAAGAAGCCCGCGTCGAAATCGGCGACGTCGTAGAGGAATCCGCCTTCGCGGGTGTAGGTCTTTCCGCTGCGGCCGGGGTCCGGGTCGTAGATGCCCTCGACGTCCCAGCCGCGGTTCTCCGGGAAGTCGCTGATGGCGTCGCCGCCGGAGACCAGCAGGCGCCACAGGTCGTCGGGGGAGGCCACCTGGCCGGGGAAACGGCAGCCCATTCCGACGATGACGATGGGGTCGTCGTCGGCCGCCGGCGCGGTGGAGCGCACGGCGACGGGCGCGGCCGAGGTGCCGCCGAGCAGCTGTTCCCGCAGGTGCCGGACCAGGGCGACGGGGGTGGGGTAGTCGAAGACCAGGGTCGCGGAGAGGCTCAGACCGGTCGCGGTGTCCAGGCGGTTGCGCAGTTCTACGGCGGTCAGGGAGTCGAAGCCGAGGTCCCGGAAGGCGCGGGAGGTCTCCACCGCGCCGCCGCCGGCGTATCCGAGGACCAGGGCGATCTGGGCGGTGACCAGGTCCATCAGGGCCCGGTCCTGGTCGGTCTGCGGCAGTCCGGCCAGCTGCTCCCGCAGGGAGTCGCCGGTGCCGGCCCCGGCCGCCGCGGCGGCGCGCCGGCGGAACGGCACCAGGCCGTGCAGCATCGGCGGGAAGTCACCGGTGACGGCGAGGACGTTGGTGTCCAGGCGGACGGGTACGACCAGCGGTGCGCCGGAGCGGACGGCGCCGTCGAACATCCGCATGCCCTCGTCGGGGGTCTGCGCCACGATGCCCTTGCGGGCCATGCGCCGCAGGTCGTTCTCGCCGAGTCCGCCGGCCATTCCGCCGCCGTCCTGCGCCCACAGGCCCCAGGCCAGCGAGACGCACGGCAGGCCGAGGCCGTGGCGGTGTTCGGCCAGGGCGTCGAGGAAGGCGTTGGCCGCCACGTAGTTCGCCTGTCCGGGTGCGTCGAAGACGCTGCACGCGGCGGAGAACAGGATGAATGCGGACAGGTCGAGGTCGCGGGTCAGCTCATGGAGGTTCCAGGCCGCGTCGACCTTGGGCCGCAGCACCTTGTCCATGCGCTCCGGGTTCAGCGAGGCGAGGACGCCGTCGTCCAGGACGCCCGCGGTGTGCACGACGCCGGTCAGCGGGGCGTCCGCCGGGACGGTGGCCAGCAGGGCGGCCAGCGCCTCCCGGTCCGCGGTGTCACAGGCGGCGATGGTCACCCGGGCGCCGAGTGCGGTCAGCTCGTCGCGGAGTTCCGCGGCGCCTTCGGCGGCCATGCCGCGCCGGCTGGTCAGCAGCAGCTGCCGGACGCCGAGGTCGGCCACGAGGTGGCGGGCGGTGATCGCGCCCAGGCTGCCGGTGCCGCCGGTGACCAGCACGGTGCCGTCCGCGGTCCACACCGGCTCCGGTTCCCGCTCGGGGGCGGGCAGTTGGGCGAGGCGGGGTGCCGAGACCAGACCACCGCGGATCGCCAGCTCCGGTTCACCGGCGCCGGCCACGGCGGGCAGCACGTCCAGGGACCGGGTGTCGTCGTCGATGTCGACGAGGACGAGCCGGTCGGGGTTCTCCGACTGCGCGGAGTGCACCAGGCCCCAGGCCGGGGCCGTCACCAGATCGACGGGTTCCTCCGCCACCGAGACCGCGCCGCGGGTGAGCACCACGAGCCGGGTGCCGGCGAACCGCTCCTCGGCCAGCCACCACTGGAGGCGGGCCAGCAGCTGATGGGTGGTTTCCCGTACGGCCTCGGGCACGGCGCCGGCGGTGGCCCCGATGACCGGCAGCACCACGGTGTCCGGTACCGGGGCGTGGGTGTCGTCCGGGTCGAGGACGGAGGCGCCCAGGGCTGCGGCGAGGGCGGGATCGTCGCCGAGTACCGCCCAGGAGCCGCCGGTCCGTTCGGCGACCGGGACGGGTGTCCAGTCCAGCCGGTAGAGCGAGTCCGAGGGGTCCGCGTCGGTGGCGAGTTCGCCGGCGGTCACGGCGCGGCGGGTGACCCGGTCCACGGAGGCGACGACGGCGTTGTCGGCGTCGGCGGCCATTACGGAGAAGCCGTCCGCACCGGCCGGGGAGATCTTGACGCGCAGGGTGGTGGCGCCGACGGCGTGCAGCCGGAAGCCGGTCCACGAGGCGGGCAGCCGGGGGCCGTCGGCGGCGGTCTCGGCCCGGCTCAGGGTCTGGAGCACGGCTTCCAGCAGGGCGGGGTGCAGCCCGTAGGTGTCGGCCTGGGCGGCCGGTTCGTCGGGGAGGGCGACCTCGGCGTACAGGTCCTCGCCGCGCCGCCAGGCCGCGCGGACGCCTTGGAAGGCCGGCCCGTAGCCGAAGCCGGTCGCCGCCAGCTCGTCGTAGAGCCCCTCCACCATGAGGGGTTCGGCGGCGGCCGGGGGCCAGGAGGTCTCCGGGAAGGCGGGCGCGGGCGCGGTGCCCCCGGCGGCGAGGACACCGGTGGCGTGCCGGGTCCAGGGCCGGGTGTCCTCGGCGTCCTCGGGCCTGGAGAACACCGCGAGTTCCCGTCGGCCGTTCTCGTCCGGCGCGTCCACGGTGAGCTGGATCCGCACCCCGCCGCGGGCGGGCAGGACCAGCGGGTCGAGCGTGGTCAGTTCCTCGATCAGCGTGCAGCCGGCCTGGTCACCGGCCCGGACGGCCAGCTCGACGAGGGCGGAGCCCGGCAGGACGACGGTGCCCAGGACGACATGGTCGGCCAGCCAGGGGTGGGTGGTGAGGGACAGCCGGCCGGTCAGGAGGAAGCCGTCGGAGCCGGGCAGCGGCAGCACCGCGCCGAGCAGCGGATGGTTTCCCGCCCCGAGCCCGGCGGAGGTCACATCGGCGCCTCCGGCGGCCCCCTCCAGCCAGTAGCGGCCGCGCTGGAAGGCGTAGGTCGGCAGGTCCACCCGCCGGCCCCCGGGCAGCAAGGCGGCCAGGTCCACGCGGACGCCCCGGGTCCAGAGCCCGGTCAGCGCCTTCAGCAGTGCCTCGGGGTCGGCGAGCGGGGTCCGCAGGCTCGGCTGGAAGGTAACGGTGTCGTCCTCGGGCAGGCAGTCGCGTCCCATGGCGGAGAGCACGCCGCCGGGGCCGAGTTCGAGGAAGGTGGTGACGCCGTCGGCGTGCGCGGCCTGGATGCCGTCGTGGAAACGGACGGCTTCCCGGACGTGCCGCACCCAGTACTCCGGGTCGCGGAGTTCGGCGGGGTCGGCGAGCCGGCCGGTCACATTCGAGACGACCGGCAACCGGGGCTCGGCGTAGGTGAGTTGCTCGACGACCGTGCGGAACTCCGCCAGCATCGGCTCCATGAGCGGCGAGTGGAAGGCATGGCTCACCCGCAGCCCCTTCACCTTCCGGCCGCGCGACTCCAGGACCGCGACCACCTGCTCCACCGGCTCCGCGGCACCGGAGAGCACCACCGAGGCCGGTCCGTTCACCGCTGCGACACCGATCTGCTCGCGGCCCTCCAGGAGCGCGCGCACCTCGTCCTCGGCGGCCGCCACCGACACCATCACGCCGCCGCTCGGCAGGGCCTGCATCAGCCGCCCACGGGCCGCGACCAGCTTCGCCGCGTCCGCCGGCGACCAGACACCCGCGAGATGGGCAGCGGTGACCTCACCGATGGAGTGGCCCAGCAGTACGTCGGGGACCACGCCGTAGGACTCGACGAGCCGGAAGAGGGCGACCTCCAGCGCGAACAGTGCCGGCTGCGCGTACTGCGTCTGGTGGAGGAGTTCCTCCTCGCCGCTGCCGGGCGTGGCCCAGACGACCTCGGTCAGCGGGCGCGGCAGCAGGCCGTCGAACTCCGCGCACACCTCGTCCCAGGCCCGTGCGAACACCGGGTACGCCGCGTGGAGTTCACGGCCCATGCCCAACCGCTGTGCGCCCTGGCCGGTGAACAGCGCGGCGAGCCGTCCCTCGCTCACGGCCCGGGACTGTGCGGTGTCCTCGGCCAGTGCCCGGAGTCCGGCGAGCAGTTCTTCCCGGCCGGTGCCGGTGACCGCCGCGCGATAGTCCAGTCCGGCGCGCGTGGTCACCAGCGAGAAGCCGATGTCGACCGGGTCCAGCTCGGGACGGGACGCCACGTGGGAGGCCAGACGCCCGGCCTGAGCGGCCAGTGCCTCCCGGGACCGTGCGGACAGCACCCACGGGACGAGCCCGGTGCCGGACGCCGCGGTGGCCGGTGCGTCCTCCGGGTCCGTCGGCTGTGCGTCGTCCGACTCCGGCTCCGGCTCCGGCTCCGGTGCCTGCTCCAGGACGACATGCGCGTTGGTGCCGCTGATCCCGAAGGAGGACACGCCCGCCCGGCGGGGGTGACCGGAGTCCGGCCACTCGCGTGCCCGGGTGAGCAGCTCCACCGAACCGGCCGACCAGTCCACATGCGGCGAGGGCTCATCCACGTGCAGGGTCTTCGGCAGCATCCCGTGCCGCATGGCGAGCACCATCTTCATCACCCCGGCCACGCCCGCGGCGGCCTGGGTGTGCCCGAGGTTCGACTTGATCGAGCCCAGATAGAGCGGCTGTTCCTCCGGCCGGTCCTGTCCGTACGTGGCCAGCAGTGCCTGGGCCTCGATCGGGTCACCCAGCTTCGTGCCGGTGCCGTGGGCCTCCACCGCGTCCACATCGCCCGTGGACAGCCGGGCGTTGGCCAGCGCCTGCCGGATCACCCGCTGCTGCGCGGGGCCGTTCGGCGCGGTCAGCCCGCTGCTCGCGCCGTCCTGGTTGACCGCGGAGCCCCGCACCACGGCAAGCACCGGATGCCCGTTGCGCCGGGCGTCGGACAGCCGCTCCACCAGCAGCACACCGGCGCCCTCGCCCCAGCCGGTACCGTCCGCGGCCGCCGCGAACGACTTGCAGCGGCCGTCCGCCGCGAGACCGCGCTGCCGCGAGAAGTCGATGAAGGTCTCCGGGGTGTACATCACGGTCACCCCGCCGGCCAGCGCCATGCTGCATTCGCCGGCCCGCAGGGCCTGGATCGCCCAGTGCAGCGCCACCAGCGAGGAGGAGCAGGCGGTGTCCACCGTCACCGCTTGGCCCTCCAGGCCGAAGAGGTAGGCCACCCGGCCCGAGACGACGCTGGAGTCGGCACCGTTGCCCTGGAACGCCGCGATGTCCTCGGCGACGCCGGAGACCCCGGAGCCGTAGTCGTGGTACATCACGCCGGTGAAGACGCCGGTCTTGCTGCCCCGCAGCGAGGTCGGGTCGATGCCAGCACGTTCGATGGCTTCCCAGGACACCTCCAGCAGCAGCCGCTGCTGGGGGTCCATCGCCACCGCCTCGTGCGGGGAGATGCCGAAGAATCCCGGATCGAATTCCGCCGCCCCGTGGAGGAATCCGCCCTCCCGGGTGTACGAGGTGCCGACGTGCTCGGGGTCGGGGTGGTACAGCGAGTCCACGTCCCAGCCGCGGTCGACGGGGAACTCCGAGACGCCGTCGGTCCCGGCGGAGACCGCGTCCCACAGTTCCTCCGGCGAGGACACCCCACCGGGATAACGGCACGCCATTCCTACGATGGCGATCGGCTCGGACTCTTTCCGCTCGGTTTCGGTCAACCGGGCCCGGGTATCCCGAAGCTCAGCCGTTGTCCGCTTGAGGTACTCGAGCAGCTTTCCCTCGTTGTTCGCCACCGTATTCCACTCCACTGAATCGGTCGGAGGACCTTTACGTCGATGACACCGAAAGACACCGAACGCCACGACACCGGTACGGCGCACACGGCGGCGGCAGTCCCTGCCGCGCCGGATGCCGCATCATTCGCCCTGATGAGGGCGCGCATTGAGGCCGAGCAGTCGGCTTCCCAAGAATTCCAAGCTCGACAGATCCCCCTTCGACTCACTGCGGGCCACGCTACGGAATCGCCGGTGGGTACTCCAACCCCTAGCCGTCCCCTAAGGAATATCGCGCAACCCTGAGACAAGGGTGGGGCGATGTGGGCTGATCAGGGGTTGATACCGGCGGTCCCGGTCGGGGTCGCGGTGAATTACCCGGTGTACGGGTGTGAAGCGGAGAAGTTCCGCGCGTGGATACGGGTCGCAAGGAAGGTCGGGTGGAGAAATACCGGCCGCTGCTTCCGCGTGCTCCAGGCCCCGCCGGCGACCCCACGGCCGTACCGTTCAGCAGCGACGGCGCGGCCTTTTCCCCTGCTCACGGCAGTAACGGAGGTACGTGGGCGGCCCTTGGACACCAGGGCCGGGAACGACTGAAGCGCACAATCCCACTTCTCTTGCGGCTGCCAGGTTAGAGCCGGGATCCACGCGCCGGCTACCCCTATCCGGTACCCCCGAACCCCCTAATTTTGCGCCATGCATCGGCGTCCGATTGCTCATCACATCGGTGACAGGCGCGGAGCGGACCGGATACGCTGAAGCCGCTGCGGCCGTCATCCACAACGGTGTTGACGACCGCGGCACGACACAAGGGGAGGATTCATATGCCCAGGGGGGCGGCCCGCTTCCGGGTCCTCGCGTTAGCACTGGTACTGCTGACCGTGGGATGCACGGACAAGGGGCATTCCAATAAAGCGACCGATCTCAAGGACAAAGCCTCGGCCTGTGTGAAGGCACTGCGGATCGTCGATCTGGTGCCGGACCCGAAGAAGGCCGAGGACTACGAGAAAAAGGGCAAGGAATTACGCGAGCTGGCGAAGGACGTACGCGACCGTGATGTCGCGGCGGCCATGCGCCAGGTGGCCCATCAATATGGCATGGCACGAACGGAGGCCGCGCGCGATTTCGGCCGGGTGGCGGTATGGGTCAAGGCAACCGTCACCAACATCAAAGCACTGAAAAAGGTGTGTGCCTGACCATGGGGCAGACTGAAGCGCGAGCCGGGGACTCCCCCGTCGCGCCGGCCGTCGAGCGGGACTCCGGTGCGGCGCCGCGGACCGCCGTACTGTTCCCCGGCATGGGCCGGTTCGATTTCGCGAGCGCCGGCCGGTTCCTGGTGCTCGACCGCTATGCCCGCGCCCGGCTCGCGGTCGCCGACGAGGTGCTCGGCTTCTCCGTACTGGAACGGTTCCACGACGCCGGCGCCGACTACTCCGAGTACGCCCAATTGGCCTTTCTGATCGCTTCGCTCGCCGCCGCGGACCGGGCCGAGGACCGGTTCGGTATGCGGCCGGACGTCTGCGCCGGAGCCAGCTTCGGCCAGAAGGCAGCGGCCGCGTACGCCGGTTCGCTCGATTTCCCCGATGTCCTACGGATGACGGCGGAGCTGGCGCGCTGCGAGAAGGAGTACTTCACCACCGAGCACTCGGATGTGGTGACCCACGCCGTTTACCGCGTCCCGGACGAGGAGTTCCACGCCCTGCTGGACGAAATGCGGGCACGGGGCGACTGGTTCGAGATCTCCGGCGAGCTGGACCGCGGGTTCTACATGGTGTCCCTGCCCGAATCCCGGCTGGAGGATTTCATCCGGGCGGTGCGGGACCTCGGCGGATACTCGATGTACACCATGCGCCCGCCGGTGCATGCCCGTGCGTTCGGCGCGCTGCGCCGCAAGGCGGAGGCCGAGGTCTTCCCCCAGTACCGGATCAAGGCGCCCCGGCTCCCCGTCATCTCGGACGCCGACGGCACGGTCGTGGACTCCGCCGAGGCGATGCGGACCCTGCTGCTGGACACCTTCGACCGGGCGATCCACTGGCCGGCCATGGTGACCTCGATGGTCGCCCTCGGCGTGGACACGCTCCATGTCACCGGCGCCGACGACATGTTCCACCGGCTGAACTGCACCTCCCGCGCCTTCGACGTCCTCACGGTCAATCCGAAGAACGCCCTGCGCCCGGGACCACCGAAGCTCCGGAGCCGGGCGGCCTGAGACGGGCCGCCTGAGGCCGCGCCCCCTGAGGCCGCGCCGCCGCCCGAAGCCGGTCCGATGAGTCGGTACGGTCCCCCGGCTCCGGTCCCCCGGCACCGGCCCACCGGACAGGCCCTGAGGACAGCCCCTAGTCCAGGTTCGCGCTGTTCAAGTACGCGAGAACCGCGAGCACCCGGCGGTTGGTGTCATTGGAGTTGGTCAGATTCAGCTTGCTGAAGACGCTGGCGATGTGTTTGCTCACCGCGCCTTCGCTGATGTAGAGACGGTGGGAGACCGCCGCGTTGGAACAGCCCTCCGCCATCAGCTCCAGGACCTCCCGTTCCCGGGCGGTCAGGGTGCCCAGCGGCTCCTGATGGGCGTTGCTCTCCACCAGTTTGGAAATGACCTCCGGGTCCATCGCGGTACCGCCCTCGGCGACCCGGCGCAGCGCGTCCACGAACTGCGTGGCGTTGAACACCCGGTCCTTCAGCAGATATCCGATGGCACCGGACCCGTCGGCCAGCAGTTCGCGCGCGTAGAGCTGCTCGACGTGCTGGGACAGCACCAGGACGGGCAGGCCGGGGATCCGCCGGCGGGCCTCGTGCGCCGCCTGGAGCCCCTCGTCGGTGAACGTGGGAGGTAGCCGGACATCCACGATCGCGATGTCGGGCCGGTGCTCCTGCACGGCCGTGAGCAGCTCCGGGCCGGTCTCGACCGCGGAGACCACCTCGAAGCCGTGCGCGGTGAGCAGATGGGTCAGACCTTCGCGAAGCAGGTAGAGGTCCTCTACGAGGACAACACGCACGGAATCTCCAGAGTGACTGTGGTGGGGCCGCCGAGTGGACTGTGCACGGCGAGACTTCCGTCGAAGGTAGCGAGCCGCCGCTGGATGCCGCGCAGCCCGCTGCCCTTCGCCGGATCTGCGCCCCCGACCCCGTCGTCGGTGAGCGCGATCCGCAGCTGGTTCGCCGTGTAGCGCACATCGATGTGCACCCGGCCCGCGTCGGCATGTTTGGAAACATTGGTGAGCAGTTCGGACACCGCGAAGTAGGCGGCGGATTCGACCGGGCGCTCGGGACGGCCGGGCAGCTCGATCCGCAGACCGACGGAGAGCGGCGAGTCCAGGGCCAGCCCGCGGATGGCGTCCGCGATGCCGCGTTCGGCGAGCACCGGCGGATTGATCCCGCGGATCAGATGGCGTAACTCGATGAGCGCTTTCGCGGAGGCTTCCCTGGCGGTCCCGACCATCGTCTTGGCGGCAGCCGGGTCCCGTTCGATGAGTGCCTCGATGGCGCCGAGTTTCATCCCCATGGCCACCCACTGTGCCTGCGCCCCGTCGTGCAGATCCCGTTCGATCCGGCGCAGCTCCGAGGACAGCGTCTCCCGGGCCTCCATCCGGGTCTCGGTGAGCTGGTCCACCCGGCGGCCGAGCAGCGCCGACTTGGTCGGCCCGAGGAGGAGCCAGCTCCACAGGCCGTGCAGCCGCAGCAGCGGGAGGGCGAGCAGACACCCGGTCAGGGTGCCGACCACACCGATCAGGGGGGCGGTGACGATCGGGTACTCGCCGAGGACCGGGACGCCGCGGGTCAGCAGGGGCCAGCTCTCGAAGGTGTGGAAGTCGACGAAGAGCTGAAGCAGCGACGCCCAGGCCCAGGACCAGATCAGGCCGAAGAAGCAGTATCCGGTGACCAGCACGGGGACCGCGGCGAGCAGCACCCCGACCACCGGGTCGAGCAGCAGCCACAGCAGGTCCCGCCAGGTGGCCAGGTCCCGGGCGTTCTGCCGGTAGCGCAGGGACCGCAGCGCCATCTCCGGGGTGCGGTACAGCGTGCGGCCGATCTGGTACGTGCCGTCGGGCCGGGGCGGCGGCAGGACGGGTTCGGGCAGATAGGGCCGGTCGATCCGGATGCCGGTCCACTCCTGGATCTGCTGCCGGCGCCAGGAGGTGAGCTGCCGGCCGGCGACCAGCACGGTCGGCCAGGCCCACAGCAGGATCGGCACCATCGCCAGCACATGCATGAGGGCGGCGGCCAGTTCGGCGACCGCGAGTCCGGCGGTCAGGGCCAGCCGCCAGGTGGCGAGGCCCCCACGGCCGATCCAGATCAGCGCACGGCGTATTCCGGAGTCGGCCGCGGATGCGAGGAGTTGGCAGGTCCAGCGGCCGTGCAGATGGAGCAGGACCGGCCCGAAGCCGAAGCCGGCCAGCCCCGTCGCCACGGCGACCGGGATGGTGATCCCGGGGTGTCCCGGCCAGTACCACGGGGAGGTGGCGCCCACCACGACGAGGGTGAGCGGCAGCAGCGCCGTGATGCTGCCGGCGACGGGGTTGATCAGCATCCACAGGATGTCCCGCGAGGTGGCCGGGTCCTTGACCAGCCAGTCCCAGCGCCGTTCGTAGGAGAGCTTCTTCGGGGTCAGGTAGAGCCGGTTCTTGTAGCGGTACCAGCCGTCGGGTTCGGGTTCGGGTGGTGGCGGCGGGGGCTGGTACGGCACCGGGATGTCCACCCCGCACCACCGGCCGGCGAGGGTGCGGTAGACGTTGAGCGGATCGCGGTACCACTGGGCGAGTGACTGGATGCCGAAGAGCGTGCCGAGGCCGACGGCGGCCAGCATCGGCCCGGCGGTGAGTCCCAGCCCGAAGAGCACGAGGCCGCGCAGGGGCGCCCAGAGGTGCCGTCCGAACATCGCTCTCCCCGTGTTTCCGATGCCCCCGGCGGGAGCGTTCGCCGCCTGCCACAATACCGACCGGAGGCAGCGGTTCCCGGTTTCTTTTGGCCGACACCCCTGGCCTCAATAGGGCGGCATTGGCCGGGAATCGATCCTCAATTCCCGGGGCCCGCACGCTATCCGTGATCCGGGGCATATCCGCGACGCGTCCCGTAGCGGATCGACCCCTTCCGCACGGCCGTCCGGAGCACCGCCGCTCTCCGCCTCACGCCCCAACAGCTGGCTGGAAAAGGCGCCTTGGGCCCTTCGAGGATGGCCAGGTGAAGCCGTCGACGGCACTTTGTCCGCGGAGTCCGGATCATCTCTCCCCGGTAAGGAATGAGATATCGGGTAACCGGGGTAGAGGTAGCTCCACCCGTCGTGTGGCCGTAGCTTGATTCACGGAATGGACCGCCACGGCATATTTTCTGCATACGACGATTCACGATGCACAAAGGTCCATACCGGCTCCCCTCCCTCATCGCCAGGAGGTATTCGATGCGGTCGTCGCGCGGTGCAGCCCTCGCACCGGCCCGGGTCTACGGTGTCGGCGTCTGCGCCGGTCATCTCGTCGTGCATGACCCCCTGACCGGGACGACCCACCACCGGAACCAGCTGATCACGGTGGGCCGCACGTTGCTGCGGGCGAGCGAGGTCGCCACGCACCCCGTGGCCGACCTGGCCGCGCTGGGCGGATCGTGGGCCCTCGGGGTGCGCTGGTCCCCGGTGGTGCAGCGCGATCCGTCCCCCACGTGCGTGCCCGCGGATTCCGTGCACCGCCGTGCGGCCCGCGCGCTGGCCTGCGCCGGGCTGCTCACCGTGGACCTGCACGAGGTCGATCCGCTGCCCACCCCCGCGCTCACCGACATCGCCGGCCATCTCACCGACGACGGCTGCACGGTCAGCCTCACCACCGAACACTGCCCGGCCGAGCGTCACGCGGAAGCGCTCGCCGACTGTGTCGACGCGCTGCGCATCTGCGTGGACACCGCGGTCACCCGGCAGCATCGATTAGGGCCCGAAGAGCGCGAGCACCGTCTCAGATCCCTGCTCTCCGGTACCCGTGCCACCGTCGCGGCCGGGCTGCCCACCCAGCTGTACACCCGCGTCATCCCGCCCCCGCCGGGCAACGCGGCCACCCGGTGGCTGGTCGAGCTGGCGGACGCCGTCGGCGCGCACGGGGTGACCTTCGCCCGCCCCCAGGAGGACGGCACGCCGGCGATGCCGGACCCGGCCGACTGGGGCGCCGACGCACCGCCCTGCGGAACGCTCAAGCCGCTGGACGTCCCGCTGGACACGGTGTGTCTGCGCGCCGATGTCTGAGGGGGCCGTCCGCCGCGCCCGTACCGGCACGCGGCTCCGACTCCCGTACCACGAACGCCAGTTGGCGCCGTGCGCCCGTCAGTCAGGCGATATCCGCGATGTCCGCCGGGAGCCCGACCGGCAGATCCGCCCGGCGCTTGATGTTCAGCTTCCGGTACACCCTCGTCAGGTGCTGTTCCACGGTGCTCACGGTGATGTGCAGCTTCCGGCCGATCTCCCGGTTCGTCCGCCCCAGCGCGGCGAGCGCGGCCACCCGGCGCTCGGCCTCGCTCAGCACGGCCATGCCTTCGGCGTCCTCCCACTGGCTCGTGGCCGGCTCACTGTTCAGCGGCTCCCTGGTGGCGAGCAGCTGATGGGACAACTGCTCGGCATGGCAGCTCTTGGCCAGTTGCAGCGCCCGGCGCCGGATCAGCTGGGCCCGGTCCAGTTTGCCGAGGATCTGCCAGACCTGACCGAGTTCGACGAATGCCTGGGCCAGCTGGTAGCGGTCCCCGCCGGCCTGCAACAGATCGACCACCTCGCCGAGCAGCGGCAGTCGTTGTTTGAGGTCGCTGACCGAGGCGAGGATGCCGAGGGAGATCCCGCGCATCCGGGTGGAGTCCGGCCCGATCATGCGTAGTTGATCCTTGATGAGCTCCCTGGCCCGGTCGGTCTGACCGACCCGGACCAGGGCCTGGGCCAGGTCCCCGCGCCAGGGCAGAGCCATCGGGTGATCAAGCTTCCACTTGACCACGAGATCACCCACGGCCTCGAAGTCCTCCAGCGCGGCATGCGGCCGGTCCGTCGCGAGATGGAAATGGCCCCGCGCCGTGCGGTACTGGAGCCCGTAACGGGTGTCCATCATGGACTGCGGGATCATCTGGTGGAGAAGTGCCTCGGCCCGGTCGAAATGGCCGCGCATCGTCGCGGCATGGATCGCGTGGGACAGCGGTGAACCGATCGCCACGCCCCAGCTGCGAGCGGAGAGAGCCGTCAAGGCGCTGCAAGCGTCCCGTTCCGCATCGGCGAGATCACCGAGCCGGAGGCTGACCGCGGCCCTGGTGTCCAGCAGCACCCCGCGCCAGGCGGCGGCGTGCTGGCCCTCGGCCTTCTGGAGCAGCTCATTGCACCAGTACATCGCGCGCTCGAACCGCTCGGCAGTGAGGAGTTCATGCAGTGCGGAGATCACGGATGCCAGCGGGGTCTCCCGGACCCGGGCCTTTTGCAGCACCTGCTCGGGCCCGTCCACGGCCGGGGCGTTCGCGGCGCCACGGGGAAGAACGGCGGTGTGCGGCCGGCGCACCGGGGCCGGGGAGTTCGTGGGTTCGGCCATCGCGGCGTGCCGTTCGACCCGGGCGAAGATCTGCGGATGCCAGCGGGCGAGCCACCGGCGGGTCAGTCTCCGTTCGGCCGGATCGCGGGAGCCGTCACCCTCGGGCAGCGCGCCCAGGGATTCCAGCGCGCGGACCGCTTCCTCGGGCCGGCCGTGCCATGCCAGCGAACGGACCAGCCGCATCACCTCACGGCTGCTGAGCAACTCCTTCTCCAGCGCCGTCTGCAAGGGCCCGTGGTGCCGGGTCGCGGCCGCGGGGCTGATCGTCCACTGCACCCAGGCGAGCCGCGCGGTGAGCATGGCGCGCTTGTGCTCGTCGCCGCAGGAACGGCTGGCGAACTCCAGGTACTGCACGGCCTCCGCCACCTTGCCGGCCGCCAGTGCCTGCTCCGCGTGGGCCAGCGCCTGATCGGCGGCGGCATGCAGCACCCGGGCGGCCCAGGGCTCGTCGGCCTCGCCGGCGGCCAGCAGGTAGCCCACCACGTCCGAGGGCGCCACGCCGTCGTGATGCAGCAGCTCGGCCGCGCGGCGGTTCAGTGCGGAACGCTCCTCGGGCGTGAGTTCGTCCAGTACGGCGGTGCGTGTGCCGTGGTAGCGGAACTGGGCGTCGGTGGTCAGCCCCGCCAGTTCCAGGGTTTCCAGCGCCCCGCCCACGGCCGATGGCCGGACGTCCAGGAATCGGGCCAGCAGCGCGGGGGCGGCGAACTCGCCGAGCACCGCGACCGCCCGCGCCGTCCGCAGCAGTTGCGGGCCGCCGCGGCGCAGGATCGCCAGCACGGCCCTGGTGAAGGCCGGCCCGGTGACCGGTTCGACCCCCGCTCCGGCGGCCGCTTCCTGGTCGGGCGCCAGACTGTCGTCGATCAGGGCGTGCGTCAGCAGGGGGTTGCCACCGGTCACGGCGTAACTGCCGGGTGCCTGCTGATCGGCGACCAAGGAGTCCAGCCGCTGCGCGAGGAGCTGCCCGACCCCCTCCGGGGACAACGGGGACAGCGTGAACTGCCGGGAATACGGCTGCCGGAGCGCCTCCGCCACCAGCTCGGACGGCGGCTCGGTCCCCTGGCTGAGCAGCAGCATCACCCGCGCCGTGCCGATCCGGTGCTGAAGGTAGGTCAGCACTTGCAGCGAGGCGCTGTCAGCGAACTGGTGATCGTCCACGGTGATCACCAACGGCCCCTGCCTGCTCAGTTCGAGCAGCCCGACGCACAGGTCGTGCGCGGCCCTGGTCCCGGACTGCGCGGAGGACGGTGCTTCGCTCCCCACCTGGGGCGTGGTCAGGCCGGCCAGGTGGGACAGCGACTCGGTGGCTTCCGGCGGGGTGGTCGCCCCGCTGAGGAACTGCTCGATCAGACCGAAGCGGAGCGACTGCTCACCGGGCGCGCCCGAGGCCCGCAACAGCGTGGCGCCGGCGGCTACCGCATGCTCCTCGAATGCCCTGAGCAGGGCGGTCTTACCGCTGGCGATTCCCCCTCGTATCACCGCTACCTTGCCGGACCCCTTGGCGCTGTCACTCAATGCGGCGCGTAGCTCCGACATCACTGCTTCTCGTTCCACTAACCCCATGCAGCTCTTCCTCCCCGAAGAAGAACCCCGGGCGTACCTCTCGGGCCCGAGGAAATGCACATTCCCCACAAGATTCACTTGGACGACGGCAGTGCCGGTCGGCGCGAGTGCCGCACCGCTCATCGGAACGCTCATCGTCATCAACACTTTCCCGCCGTCTGAAAAACAGGACACCCCGTCAATCCGGATCCCCGGAGTGCACACAATGCATAAGGATCCAGCAATGAAGAAGTGTTGATTTCACACTGAGTACTCAGGCGAAATCTGGCTGCCGAGTAAATTCGACGAAGGCCGGTCAACCGCAGTTGTAAAATTTGACTCAGGAGTCAATATTGCATTTCAGAAATCACCGGAAGCAAGAAGGCAACATCGCCTCCGGATGCGCAACATCACGCCGCCGGACACGCATCGCGGGAGCGGAAATTCCAGCTGGAAAACGTCTGGAAAGTGGATTTTCGCCAAGAAGCCCGACCCCCCGAATGCCGGAAACGTACACCTGAATCCCGAACCAGGGAAAATCAAGAGACGTTAAAGTCGACGTTTTCATGTCGCAAAGGCACTACCACCAATAATATGAACGATCACACCCCTGAGGTTCAAGCCGGTCCGGTGTGACGGCAGTCACATGGAGGCCACTAAGTGTACGCCACCAGCCGGCATGGCATTCTCGTGAATTTTGGAATCCGAACCGGGTCCGGCCGCCGCGGAATTTCAGGTTCCGGGAGCCGGTACATCGCCACGGAATTTACGATTCCGCAGTTCGTGTTGCCGCTGCCTGCACGAACATGAACCGGCCGGACCCTCCGGAGCATCACGTTCCACCACCGGAACAACCGCCTCCACCGGCGGTCGACGACGCAGCGCCGCCAGATGTTCACGCAACGCACCAACCGCACTTCTCGGCCTTCCGGGCCTTCCGCAAGGGCTCCTGAGTATGCGTCACGTAAAAGTGCGCTTGAGCAACCAATAGGGCGTCGCGCACCATCAGCGCAGCCCACGGAGCAAAACTCCCACAGCGCCTGAGGAGGCGAGCAGCAGTCCGTGGACACCAACGGCCGGCGGGCACTTCTCCGCACCGTCACACCGTGGCCACCCCACGAACCACCCCACCCATCAGCACAATCCGTGGCGGGACGACGGAAGTTGACGTGGCAGCGCTTGACCCCGCCTTGACTCTCGTGCACAGGGCGCTACCCAGAGTAAGTGCAGGAACTGACCTGTGAGTAACCCGCAAAAGTCAGCTCGCCCGCCGGCCCGGCATCCTCGCGGGTCACGCGACGAAGGAGGCCAGGGGCGGTGCACGGGCACCTGAGCCAGTACGGCGGAAGATGGCCGAAAGGAATTACCGGGGTGGGGCGCGGCGCGGCGTATCACGGCGGCCGGGCAGGAAGGTGAACCGCGGAGGAAAACCGGCAGGCGGAATTGCTCGGCGAAAGCAAGATCGATCATGCCGCCCTCCGCGGTGGCACCTCGAACGCCGCGGCGCCGGTGGGCAGGCCACGACGAAGGCGCCCGCGCGCAGGCCGCGTTCCCCTCATTCGCCGGATGCCTGGACGCGGCGGCGCCGATACCCGCTGCACTCCGCGCAACGTCCCTGGTGGGCCCGGCCCGCAACGGAATTCCCGGCGCAGCGGCACGCGGCCGCGGCGGCAAGAGAAGGGACCTTAGGGGTGCGGATAAGGGTTCCCTCCCCGCGCCCCCGCTTCCAGACTCGCCGTAGGTGAGGCACGTGCCCTGCCCTGTCGGCTGGGCGGCTCCCGCTGGTTTTCCGTAGTGATGCCGCATGTGAGGTCTGCCCACGAGGAAGGAAGCGTGCGACCAGTGAACGCAAAGATCTTTGCCCCTGACTCGGTGCGGACCTTGTCCGAATTCGAGCAGGACGCACTCCGCATCGCGCAGGTGCTCGGCGAGCGGGGCGTCGGCCCCGGGGACCGGGTCATGCTCAAGGCCGGCAACTCGCCCGCCTGGGTGGCGACACTGCTCGGGCTGATGCACATAGGCGCCTCGATCGTGCTGGTCGACCAGCAGGAGCATGCGGAGCCGACCCGGCGGATCATCCTGCGGACCGGTACGAAGCTGGTCCTCAGTGACGAGGACTCCCCGCTCGACAGCAGCCAGGAGGCCGTGCATCTCTATGAGTTGCTGGTGTCCGCCGCCGGCCGGCAGGTCACCGGCGAGCGGCTGACCACCGACGCCTGGTGCGAGCTCCCCGACGGCCTGATCATGTGGACCTCCGGCTCGACCGGCTCCCCCAAGGGCGTGGTCAAGTCCGGTCGCAAGTTCCTCAAGAACCTCGAACGGAACGCGGCGCAGGTCGGGCACCGGGAGGACGATGTCCTGCTGCCGCTGCTGCCGTTCGCCCACCAGTACGGCCTCTCCATGGTGCTGATCGCCTGGCTGAAACGGTGTTCGCTGGTGATCGCCCCGTACCGGCGGCTGGACCGCGCGCTGCTGATGGCGGAGGAGTCGGGGGCCACGGTCATCGATGCCACGCCGTCCAGCTACCGCAGCATGCTCAACCTCGTCTCGCGGAAGCCGAGTCTGCGCCCGGGGCTGGCGCGGGCGCGGATGTTCTGCGTCGGCGCGGCGCCGCTGGACGATCCGCTGGTCGGCCAGTACGAGGCGGAGTTCGGGCGGCCGCTGCTGGACAGCTACGGCAGCACGGAGCTGGGCAATATCGCCTTCGCGACGCCGGACAATCCCGTGGCGTGCGGGCAGGCGATGGACGGTATCCGGGTGCGCGTCGTCGACGACGAGGGCCGGGCGGTCCCCGCGGGCGAGCCCGGCGAGGTGGAGGTGAACACCCCCGACGCGCTGGAGGGGTACCTCGCCGAGGACGGCACTCTCCAGCCCGCCCCCCAGGGCTGGCAGCGCACCGGCGATCTCGGCCGGCTCGACACGGACGGCAACCTCTTCGTCCTCGGCCGCAAGTACGCGGTGCACCGCAAGGGTTACACCCTCTACCCCGAGCTGATCGAACGCGGTGTGGCGGCGCAGGGCTGCTCCGTCAGGATCGTCGCCCTGCCCGACGAGCGGCGCGGCGCCCAGCTCGTGTTCTTCGTGGAGGACGACCAGAGCCGGGAGGACACGTACTGGCGCGAGCGGCTCTGTGGCATGCTGGCGGCCTACGAGCACCCCGACCGGGTCGTCGTGCTCGAACACTTCCCGCTCAATCGCAACGGCAAGCCGGACAAACGGCAGTTGGAGCATCTCGCCCGGGCCCGCGGCCGGTAGGTCGCCGACGGCACCGGCACCGCCGGCGGGCGGCGGGTGTCACCCCCGGAGGACGTACCCAGTGAAGATCGCCTGTCTTCAGACCGTCTGTGGCCCGACGGACTTCCCGCAGACCCTCGACAGGCTGCGGGAAGCCGCGGGGAAGGCGGCCGCCGAGGGCGCCGGCCTGCTGCTCGCTCCCGAGATGACCATCGGCGGCTATCCGCTCCAGCCCGCGGCCCTCGCGCAGTCGGCCGGCACCGCGGACGGCCCGCAAGGCACCGCGGTCGCCGAGATCGCCCGGGAAGCCGGCATCGCGATGGCGTACGGCTGGCCCGAGCGGGACGGTGCACACCTCTACAACGCGGTGCGACTGGTCGGCCGGGACGGGCGTCCGCTGGCCGTCTACCGCAAGACACATCTCTACGGCCGTGCCGAGCACGAGCTGTTCACCCCCGGCGGCAATGGCGTGGTCCAGGCCCCGCTGGGAGGTCTGACGGTGGGCATGCTGATCTGCTACGACGTCGAGTTCCCCGAGGCCGTGCGAGCCCACGCGCTCGCGGGCACGGATCTGCTGCTGGTCCCCACGGGCCTGATGAGGCCCTGGGATTTCGTCGCCCGGACCCTCGTGCCCGCCCGCGCCTTCGAGAGTCAGCTCTACGTCGCCTACGCCAACTGGACCGGCGAGCACGGCGGCCTCCGTTTCTGCGGCCGCACCACGATCGCCGCCCCGGACGGCACCGTGGAGTCCCTCGGCCCCACCTCCTCCGACGGGGACCAGCTGCTGTTCGGCGAGGTGGATCCCAGCACACTGGCCTCGGCGCGCCGGAACACGACCTACCTCAGGGACCGTCGCCCGGAGCTGTACGGGCGCTGATCGCGGCGGTCCGCAATTTCGCGTGATCGTCGGCGGGCCCCTGTGATAGATGTACGGAGATCGTCGGCCCCGACGGTCTCCGGGCCTCGAGGGGAACGAACCCGAAAGCGGTCCCGGCGGCGGCCGCCCTCACACACGGCGGCACAGCCCAGCGCCAAGGCTTCTTCGGCCGGCTTCTCCACCACCACGGCGACGGGCCTCGTCCCGTCGCCGGCTTCTTCGCTCTGCGCCCGGTCGGATACCGGCGCTCAGTGCTGCACGGATCCACTCGTCACGACCGGGCCTTTTCCCGGAATCCGAAATATGCCTAGGTTGCCCCCAGGGCTTGCCGTGCCCCGGGACCGCCGCAGACCGGAACGCCCTCACCATCAGGAGGACAGCATCTTGCACAGCAGCACCCTGATATCCGAGCAGTCCACGAACTCCACCGACTTTCCCCGCCAGTTCGCCCGCAGCCGCCGTTTCTCCCTCGGCGTTCCGAGGCATTTCACCGTCTCCCCCGACGGCCGCCGGGTGCTCTTCGTCCGTACGGTCTCGGGCACCGATCCGGTGGGCCGGCTGTGGCAGTACGAGGACGGCGCGGAAAGGCTGCTCGCCGATCCGGCGCTCCTGGTAGGGGCCGGTTCCGGGCCGGTCCCCGAGGAGGAGAGGCTGCGCCGGGAGCGCGCCCGTGAACGGTCGGTGGGAGTGGTGTCGTACGCGACGGACGATGCCGCCCGTCTGGTGGCGTTCGCGCTGTCGGGGGCCCTGTGGGCGGTGCGTACCGACGGCGGCTCACCGTTCTCCGTCCCCGCGGCCGGTCCGGTGGTCGACCCCCGCCCCTCCCCCGACGGCCGGTACATCGCCTATGTGAGCCGCCGCTGCTTCCACGTCGTCGATCTGACCGGCGCCGACCGGCAGCTGGCCCGTGCGGAGGACCCGGAGATCTCCTACGGGCTCGCCGAGTACGCGGCCGCCGAATCGATGCGGCGGTCGCGCGGCTACTGGTGGGCGCCGGACAGCCGCCGCGTCCTGGTGGCGAGGGTCGACACCAGCCCCGTGGAACGGCGTTACATCAGCGATCCGGCCAACCCGGCGAAGCCGCCGCAGGCGATCCGCTACCCGGCGGCCGGCACCGCGAATGCGGAGGTCACCCTGGAGGTCCGCTCGCTGGAGGGCGAGCGGGTCGGGGTGGAGTGGGACCGTAAGGCGTACGAGTACCTCGTGGCGGCCGGCTGGGACGCGCACGGTCCGTTCGTCACCGTGCAGAGCCGCGACCAGCGCACGGTCCGCACGCTCGCGGTCGATCCGGAGACCGGTGCCACCGAGGTGCTCCATGAGCGGACCGACCCCGCCTGGGTGGAGATCATCGAGGGCACCCCGGCCCGTACGGCGTCGGGTGCCCTGGTGCTCCCCGAGGACGAGGGCGACACCCGCTATCTGACCATCGGCGGCCAACGGGTCACCCCGGAGGGGCTACAGCTGTCCGCGGTCCTGGGGGTCGAGGGTGAGCGGGTGCTGTTCACGGCGAGCGACGACCCGCTGGAGACCCATGTGTGGTGCCATGAACCCGGCCACGGCCTCCGCCGGCTGAGCCGGGAGCCCGGCAGGTACACGGGGACGGCGCGGGGCGGCACGGTCGTCCTTGCCGGCCTGACCCCGCGGGGCACCGAGGTGGGCGTCCTGCGGGGTGACGGGGCTGCCGAGGATGCTGCCGGGGCTGCCGGGGACCCGCCGTACCAGGCCCTCGCCTCGCTCGCCGAGGAGCCGTCGGTCACCCCGCGACCGGTCCATCTGACGCTCGGCGAACGGAAGTTGCGCGGCGCCCTCTACCTGCCGTCGTGGCACGAAGAGGGCTCCGGAAAGCTCCCGGTACTCCTCGACCCGTACGGGGGGCCGGCCATGCAGCTCGTGGGGCGGGCCCGGGGGTGGTTCACCTGTGTGTCGCAGTGGTTCGCCGAGCAGGGGTTCGCGGTGCTGGTGGTCGACGGGCGCGGAACCCCGAACCGGGGCCCGGCCTGGGAGAAGACCATTCACGGCGACCAGCTCGGCCCGGCACTGGAGGACCAGGTCGACGCGCTGCGGGCGGCCGCGGCGCACTGCGGTGACCTGGATCTGACACGGGTGGCGATCCGCGGCTGGTCCTTCGGCGGGTTCCTGGCCGCGGCCGCCGTGCTGTACCACCCCGAGATCTTCCACGCGGCGGTCGCCGGTGCCCCGCCCACTGACATGCGGATGTACGACACCCACTGGAAGGAGCGCTACCTGGGCCACCCGGAGGAGCAGCCGGAAAACTACGAGCGCACCTCCCTGATCGGCCACGGCCATCTGCTGAGCCGCCCGCTGCTGCTGGTCCACGGGCTCGCGGACGACAATGTGGCGGCCGCGCACACCCTCCGCTTCTCGGCGGAACTGCTCGCGGCGGGCAAACCCCACAGTGTGCTGCCGCTGCCCGGCGCCACCCATCTCCCGGCCGACGACGCGGTCAACGCGCAGCTGCTGCACTTCCAGCGGGACTTCCTGATGGACGCGTTGAAGGGGGCCGCCGGCAAGGCGTGACGCCTGCTGCCCGCCGCCATCCGTGGGAGCGTCCGATGGCCGCTCCCACGGATGGCACACCCCTGCATTGAACGCTCCGGGCCGCGGCTCCGTATGGCCTTGTGCAACGTCCATGGAGCACATCGCGCACCGAAGGCACCACCAAGAACCGGAGGCACACCATGGCTCGACAGGCAGCGTCGGAGCGGACGGAGACCGCAGCGGTGACCGCAGCGGAGGAGGCCGGCCAGGCGCCGGCCGGACGTGGGACGGGGCGGCGGGCCGTCGTCGCGGCGGTCGGCGCGGCCGGACTCACGGCAGCGCTGGCGGCCTGCGGCGGCAGCATGTCGGACACGGGGAGCGGGGACTCGAAGGCCACGGGTGACGATCAGGCCGCCCCCGAGACGAGCGGCGGAGGCGGCGACAGCGGTTCGGGCGGCACCGGCGGGAGCGGGGCCGACGGCTCCGCCGGTGGGGACAGCGGCCCCACCCTCGCCAAGACGTCGGAGATCCCCAAGGGCGGCGGCAAGATCTTCAAGGGCGAGAAGGTCGTCGTCACCCAGCCCCAGGACGGGGACATCAAGGCGTTCTCCGCGATCTGCACCCACGCGGGCTGCGTCGTCGGCGAGGTCTCCGGCGGCACCATCAACTGCATGTGCCACGGCAGCAAGTTCGACATCACCGACGGCAGCGTAAAGACCGGCCCCGCCACGAAGGGCCTGGCTCCCGCCAAGGTGACGGTCAAGGGCGGCTCGGTCACCCTCGGCTGACGCAGCGCGGCGAGGCAGGAGCACCGGGCACCACCCTCAACTGCCGCCGCCGCTCCACCAACTGAGCCGGCCTCCAATTCGCTTGCCGCAGGTCGGCCCGGTCGGATAAGAAACCTGCATGCTAAAGGGCAACAAGGTCGGGCTCAGGGCCCGGCACGAGGACGACATCCCGGTCCTGCGGGCCGAGCTCTACGACGACGTGGTCAACGCCTCGCGGGCCGAAGGCTCGCCGTGGCGGCCGATCACGCCCGGCTCGAAGGATCCGCGGCTCGTGGTGGACGACAAGGCGGAGGGGCTCGTCCAGTTCTCCGTGGTGGAGCTGGGCGGCGGCACACTGGTCGGCAGTGCGACGCTGTGGGGCATCGACACTCACCACCGGTCCGCCCACATCGGGTTGGGGCTGCTGCCGTCCTCGCGCGGCAAGGGCTACGGCACTGACGTGGTCGCGACGCTGTGCCACTACGGCTTCGTCGTGCGCGGCCTACAGCGGCTACAGATCGAGACGCTGGCCGACAACGCCGCGATGCTGCGCTCCGCCGAGCGCAACGGCTTCGTCCGCGAGGGCGTGCTGCGCTCCTCGGCCTGGGTGATGGGCGAGTTCCTGGACGAGGTGCTGCTCGGTCTCCTCGCCGAAGACTGGAAGCCGGACTCGAACGGCTAGGTCGTTTCCAGTCCGGGAGTGCGGCGCTGGCCGCGCTCCCAGCGGTGCGGGATGAGGAGTCCGGTGCCCGGACAGCCGCTGTCGGCGACCGTGGGTCTTGCCGACAGCGGCCTTGGCGCCGGACGGGAGCCTCATGGGTGAGGGTGTGGCCAGCGCCCGGCTCCTTCCCCCACACCTGCCGGTTCTTCCGGCGTATGAGAGAAACGAGCACCACGTGAGTGAGAGCGCGAAGCACCCGGACGGCCCGGACAACACCAGCGCCGAGGTCGTCGCTCTACAGGAGTCCTCCGGCGCGGAGGCGATCGCCGCGAAGATCCAGGGCGTGTGGGTGTACTCGATTCACCTCGACTACACCAAGTACGGCCCGTACAACGCCTGCTTCGACCAGGACAGCTACCAGCAGATCTACGCGGACGAGGCGAGCCGCAAGGCCCAGGCCCAGGACATAGCGGTGGACCGGCTCGGCGCCGGCGGTCGTCGCGGGCGACTTCAATGCGCCCTCCCACCTGGACTGGACCGAGGAGACCAAGGCCACGCACTGCGACTCGGCGGTGGAATGGCCCGCGACCAAGGCTTTCGCGGACAAGGGGTTCAAGGACTCCTTCCGTGAACTGCACCGAGCCCCGCGAAGGAGCCCGGCAACACCTGGTCTCCCGTGACCAAGCAGAACAGTGACTACGGCAACAAGCCGGAGCCGCAGGACCGCATCGACTTCATCCTGCACAAGGGCGGTTCGCTGAAGCCCGCTGGCTCTGCCACCTTCGGGGGCGGGGCGGACTGGCCCTCCGACCACCTGGCAGTCCTCACCTTCCAGTTCTGAGGACCACTCCCGGTCAGCTCGGATCACCGACGACTGACCCACGAGCCCGACCCGTACCGCCGGCGCCGCTGAGCGCGCGTCCCGGCAGGGGTCGGGCTCGTTGCGGTGCAGGCCAGTACGGCACCAGTACGGCAACGGGCGCCGGTAACGCGTGTTAGTGAGGCGTTATCGGTGCGCTAGCGATCTCCGTGAGAGTCATGTGCGTCAAAGGGCGCCGGCTGCGGGTCGTCATCGCTGCTGTCTCAAGCTTCCTGGCCCCGCCCACGCCCATCGCACAGGGAGAGCGCTCGATGCCGGAGTTACCGGAGACACCTGCTTTACGCGGGTGAAGCGGAACCTCGACATCCGCTGCGCCATCCCTCTAGGTGTCCCACTTCTCCGGGCGCCTCACTCACCAGAACTTCGAACGAATGCGACGGGGACCGTTATGCGTGAATTCAGCCGCCGGAACATATTGGGACTCGGGGTAGGAGCGGCGACCGCGCTGTCCGTCGCAGGCTGCTCCCCCTTCGGTTCGTCGGAATCCGGCAAGGTCGGCGCCAAGTCCGGCCAGACGCCGCAGGCCAAGCCGATCGGCGACGGCTCGACCGCGTACACCGGAAAGCAGCCCAACCAGCCGCCCGCACCGGAGAAGCTGGAGCCGGGCCAGAAGCCTCCGCAGTTCGTTGTCTTCTCCTGGGACGGCGCGGGCGACGTGGGGGACGGCCTCTTCCCGCGGTTCCGCAAGCTCGCCAAGGACCACAACGCGTCGATGACCTTCTTCTTCTCCGGGCTGTACGCGCTGCCCGAGTCGAAGCGGCGGCTGTACCGGCCGCCGAACAACCCCGTCGGCGCCTCCGACATCGAGTTCCTCACCGACGAGCACATCAAGGCGACGCTGAAGAACCTGCGCGCGGCGTGGCTGGAGGGCCACGAGATAGGCACCCACTTCAACGGGCACTTCGGCGGGACCGGGCCCGGCTCGGTCGCCCATTGGAAGCCCGCGCAGTGGGAATCCGAGATCCAGCAGGCCATGGACTTCGTCACCAAGTGGCGTACCAACACCGGTTTCACCGATCTCGATCCGCTGCCCTTCGACTACTCCAAGGAACTCGTCGGCGGCCGCACCCCTCAGCTGCTCGGCCAGCAGAATCTGCTGCCCACGGCCCGCAAGCTCGGCTGGCGCTACGACTCCAGCTCACCGGGCGGGCGACAGGTGTGGCCCAGCAAGAAGCAGGGTCTCTGGGACTTTCCGCTACAGGGGATACCGTTCCCCGGCCACAGCTTCCCGGTCCTCTCGATGGACTACAACATGGCGGCCAATCAGTCGCCGAGCAACGTCACCAAGGGGCCGCCGGCCAAGTACCCCCAGTGGCGGAAGGAGGCCACCGGCGCCTACATCGCCGGCTTCAAGCGGGCCTACGAGGGCAACCGCGCCCCCCTCTTCATCGGCAACCACTTCGAGACGTGGAACGGCGGCATCTATATGGACGCCGTCGAGGACGCGCTCAAGCACATGGCCGACGGCACACACAAGGACGTCCGGCTGGTCTCCTTCCGCCAGCTCTGCGACTGGCTGGACGCCCAGGACCCGAAGGTCCTCGCGAGCCTGCGCGGCCTCGAGGTGGGGCAGAAGTTCACCGGACGCGGCTGACGGCACCGGGAGGGCGGGGAGGGGGCAGCGGCCCCCTCCAGCCGGCACCCGCCTGATCGTCGCGCACCGCAAGGTACGCGCCCACGTCGAGCACGCCATCGCCCGGATGAAGAACGGCAAGATCTTCTGGATCGCCTTGCCGGGCGGTCGCGGTCCCGGACCGTCGGTGTCAGTTGTTGCCGGCGGGTCGGTCCGCGAAGATTCCCTGCTGCATGCCGGTGGCTTGTCCCACTTCGATGAGGTAGCCGTCCGGGTCTCGCAGATAGCAGCGCAGTTCGGCTTTGCGGTCGAGGGGAGGGGTGAGGAATTCCGCTCCCTTCGCGCTCCACTGCCGGTGGCATTCCTCGATGTCGGCGACGCGGATATTGAGGAAGCTGCTGACCGTATTCGGGTCAGTGGGCGGGCGCAGGGTGACGTCTGGTTTGTCGGGGGTCGGCCCGCCGCCGGGGTTCATGATGATCCATCCGTTGGCGAGCTTGACGATGCAGGGATTCTCGGCGAGGACCACTTCACCGCCCAGAACGTCGGAATAGAAGGCGCGGGACCGGGCTACGTCGGCCACCGTCAGGAAGTGGGTGAGCAGCAGCCCGGTCTCTGGATATGGAAGATCATCACGGCTCATGCGCGACCTCCAGACGAAGCGGATGTTTCCGCACATAGTGACGTATGGATGCCTGCGTGGTGGCGGATGGACACGGGGGAGGGGAGGTGGCCGCGACGGAAGAGGAAGGGCTGCTCCGTCAGGCGTGACTCCTGTTGCCGTAAGACGTGCACAACCGCCTGCGTAAGTGGGCGGCCGATGACACCTGGGAGAAGGTCTTCACTGCCCTGCCGGCGTGAAACGTCTACCGCCGCCGGGCGAACCAGGCGACCAAGGCCGCAGGCCCCATCGACAGCAGGACGGCCACCTTTGCCGACAGGAGCCCGAGACCGGGAGTCCACCAACCGACCTTCCACGCCACGATCCATAACAGCCCCAGAATCAAAAACGTGCAGCCCGCGGACAATGCGACCCGCAGGGTACGGCGGCTTTGAGGCTCTGCGCTTTTTCTCTTATCCATGGGTGCGACTATAGAGATCGGGCCGAAGTCCACATCGCCCCGATACACCCCGTGGCCGATTCGCTGTACGAGGTGTCCATCAGGAGCTCCAGCATCTGGCCATGCCCGTCCTGTGATGGGCCGATATCTGCCCCTTCCCTCTCGAGCTCACCGGCTTCTGGTGGACCGGATTCCGGCGGACGGCTTCGGAAGGCGGACCGAACTGGTCCACCATCAACACCCGGAAGGCGCCCGCGAACCAGGACACCTGCTACGAGGTCGGCGGAACCACCTTCTACGCCTGGGAGACCACGACCGCCTGCTGATCCCGCCGGTACCCCCGTGCCATACCGGTGAGCCGGAGCCGCAACCCTCCCTATAGGGGTTGCGGCTCCCGCACGTCAGCCCCGGCCCCGGCCGCCCCGACGGCCCTGGCCGCCCTGGCCAGTGAGAGCCAAGACCTGCGGATCAGTGCCGCAACGCAGCAGCCCTGAACCCTCGTTGTGCAGCGAATCACAACGGCGGGCTGTCACGGATCGCTGAGGTGCCGTGTCTCGATGGGCAGCCGAAGAAAGGGGCCGCGTGTGATGCCGGCCGGGGTACCGACACATGCTGGTGGTGGGGTCAGGCGTTCCTCACCCGCCACCTCGCGAGGCCGGTGATCACCCGCACCTTCCGCGACATCCTCGACGTCGCCAACACCGCACTGACGCCACGTCCCTAGCCCCCGCGTCGGCGCCCCGATTGGAGCACCGACGCGCCGACGTCCGGGCCAGCTCTACTGCTCGCTGATATTGACCATCCACGTGATACCGAACTTGTCCGTGCACATGCCGAACACATCCCCCCACATCTGCTTTTCCAGGGGTACGGCCACGGTGCCGTCCGCGGACAGCTTCTGCCAGTAGTCGCGCAGTTCGTCCGAGTCGTCGCCGGACAGGCTCACCGCGAAGTTGTTCCCGGGCTTGTGTTCGGTCCCGGGCGGATTGTCGGCAGCCATCAGGGTGAAGCCGCTCGCGGTCTCGAGCTGGCTGTGCATGATCTTGTCGGTGTATCCGGGTGGCGCCTCGGAGCCGAAGGCGCCGTAGGTGTTGACGGACAGGTCGCCGCCGAGGACCTCCTTGTAGAACTCCATGGCTTGCTTCGCTTCACCGGAGAAGCTGATGTACGGGTTGAGGCGAGAGGTCATGAGCTGCCCCTTTCATGAGGAATCGTCAGCGCGGGCAGCCTACGTGCGTCAGGGGCCAAGTCGGATGACCTGGGGCTCGTGGTCGCTCGGGCGGGCGGGGGCGCGGCCCAGGAGTGGGTGCGCACCGCCGCTGCCCCCTCATACGGAGGCGGGCGCAGGGATCATGCATCGCCGTCCCTCTAGGCGCTGAACCGCTGAGCCTCCGCACGCAGGCGCTTGCCCCGTTTGCCCGTCGCGATTCTGACCGGGATCAGCACCGCCCACCACAGCTTCGCGGCCGTCGGCGAGACGAAGGCGATCGGGATGGCGACGGCGAAGACCAGCACCGTCGCCGCAAGGTCGACCACATCGTTGCGCGCGACGGGGTCGGACAGCACCGCTCTCCCCAGCCATGGGCGCTTCCACAGCATGATCGTCAGCGCGAGCTGCGTGGCCCCCATGGCCGCGACGGCGCCGGAGTAGACGGCCACCGACTGCGGCTCGTCCCCGTACTCGGCCAGCAGGGTGGTGGGGAACGGCATCAGGGCGACCAGCCCCAGGCTCAGCAGCACCAGCTTGATGATCGTGCCGTCCACGTCCCGCACGTACCGGAAGAGCTCGTAGTGCCCCCGCCAGAACGCCGCGATGACCACCAAACTGAGGGCGTACGCCCAGACTTTGGGCATCACGTCCCTCAGCGCCTGCGCGAAACCGGCGGAGTCCAGCCCGTCGGGCACCGCGATGTCCAGCGCCAGCAGCGTCATCGCGATGGCGAACACCCCGTCGGCCAGCGCGAGGAGCCGGGCCGCGCTCCCCTCGTCATCCCGTACTGGCCGGCCACCGTTCACCACACCACTCTAGGATCATGCGCACCGGAATATTCCGATTTGCCCAGTGGGACCGCGCGCCCTCCGTGCGACGGGGCCCGGAAGCGCTACCCCCGGGGCGGGAGGCGCAAGGACGAGGCGCGCGCGATGACGCGAGGCTCGCGCCGCGGCCGCGGGCCGGTGGCGGCCTGGTCTCCCCCGGCGCTCAGCCTGCTGAGCAGCAGCTCGACGGCCTCCCCCGCCGCCCGTTCCAGCTGAAGGTCGACCGCCGTCAGCGGCGGCTCGCAGGTGCGGGCGCGCAGGCCGTCGTACCGGGTGACGAGCATGACGTCCTCGGGGACGCGGCGGCCCCGGTCGCGGACGGCACGGAGGGCGCCGACCGCGAAGGCGTCGACGAGGGCGCAGACCGCGTCGACGTCCGGATGGGCGTCGAGGAGCGCCGCGCAGGCGTCGTACCCGGCCTGTTCGCCACCCTCCTCCGGGGCGGTCGCGACGACCGGGGGCCAGCCGTGCTCCTCGGCGGCCCGGAGATACGCGGCACGGGCGTCGACCGCGGAGTGCCGGGCCCCCGCTCCGACCAGGAGCGCCGGGTGCCGGGCGCCCTGCTCGCGCAGGTGGTCCAGGAGCACCTCGGCGACGCGGCCGCCCTGTAGGTCGACGTACGGCGCGTCGTCGCCAGGCGCCGGCCGGCCGAGCGTCACATACGGCAGCCCGCGCCCCCGCAGCTGCGCCACCGCCACGTCGTCCTCGTCCGGTTCGACGACGATCGCGCCGTCGATGTCCACGGAGTAGAGGGCCGAGCCGGACTGCACGGGCGGTATGAGCACGAGCGCGTAGTCGTGTACGAGGGCCCGCTCGGCCGCCGCCGCGGCGACCTCCATGTAGAAGCCGAGCCGGGACGGGCCCCCGGCCACGGCGAACGGCATCGACGAGGCGAGCGCGATCGCCTTCGCCTGGCCCCGGCGCAGCCGCTGGGCCCGGAGGTTCGGCCGGTAGCCCAGTTCGGCGGCGATCTTCTTGATGCGTTCGCGGGTCCGCGGGTCGACCTTGCCGATGTCGTTGAGGGCGTGCGAGACGGTCGTCCGTGACACCGAGGCGGCCTCGGCGACATCGGCGATCGTCGGCGGCCGGGCGCCGGAACCGGGACGAATACTGGGCATGCCTGTATCTTCGCCGACCACTCGCCCGGCTTCCAGCACACTGGCTCTGGGCCTGGGCCTGGGCCGTGCGACCGAACGCGACCGGGGGGGACGGAGTCCCTCTTCGTGCGCCGACCACTCCGACCGCTCCGGCCCGCCCCTCCCCCGCGGCGCCGAAGCCGCACCGCCCGACGGCCCGAGGCGCCGCAGGGCACCGCCCGGCGGCCGGCGCCGTCGGCCGTCGGGCATGTCGTGAAGAGGGAGACCGGCCCCTAGCGGCTCGTGCGAGCGCCGGGTCACCCAAGGCCACCCCGGCCAGCCGCCGGGCCGAGGACGGGCATCGCAGCCCCACGTCCCACCCCACTACGAACGCGACCGCCACCCGGTACCCGGCACGCACCCGGCACCCGGCACCCGATGGCCAGGGCCAGACCGCCCTACCCCAGCCCCGCGCCACCTACGCCACCCGAGGCCCTCGCCCCGCCCCCGCCCCCCTCAAACCCCCACCATCAACACAACCCCCGAAATCAACGCGAACGCCAACACAAACACCCGCAGTTTCGACGCATCGACCCTGTGGTGGACCAGTGCGCTGAGCCAGGCACCGAGGGCGGTCGCCGGCAACAGCAGGACCGCCCAACCCAATTGGGCCGGACGTCCCTCCCCCGTCGCGAACAGCAGCGCCAGCGAGGCCGCTTCGCCGACCAGGAAGCACACGGCCACCGTGGACCGCAGTTCGCCCGGTGGACGGTGTTGGTAGACCAGGGCGAGGGGTGGACCGCCGACACCGGTCGCCGTTTCGGTGAGGCCGGTGACGACACCGGCGCCGACATACGCGCCGCGCCCCGGCGTGAACGCGGGCGCGGCGAGGCTCGCGAGCGCTGCCAGGACCGTCGCCGCGCCCACGACCAGGCCGAGGCTGCGGTCAGGGGTCAGCCAGAGCAGGAGCAGACCGCCGGGGGTGGCCGCCAGGCGGGCCGCGGTGATCCAGCCCGCGCCACGCAGGTCGAGGCTGCGCCGTTCGCGCCAGGCCACGTACAGGTTCAGCGGGATCATGGAGGCGAGGACGAACACCGGGAGCAGCCCGGGGTCCAGCAGCCCCGCGACGGGGGCCACGATCAAGGCGAACCCGAGCCCGCTGGCGCCCTGCACGAACGCCGCCGTGGCCACCACCACCGCCAGGACGGCGAGCGTCTCGCCACTCATCGCGCGGCGCTCCGGATCCGCGAGGCATCGGCCGCCCGCGCCACACCTCGCGCCGGCGCGTCCCCCGGCGACCCTGCTGCCGCGGCCCGCGTCCGCGCGGCCTCCGAGGTCGGGTGGGCCCGGACCACCGACGCGCGCCGCACCACCTCGGGGCCCAGCTCGGCCGCGCGCCGGACCAGCGCGGGGCCGTCCCAGTCGGGCGGCCAGCCGCGCCACAGTCGCAGCCGGCCGGCCACGAACACCGCGGTGATCTGGTCGCGGTTGCCGCGTCGGACCAGTTCCCACGGCAGGTCCCAGGAGGGGTGCATCTCGGGGCCGGTCACATCGACCAGCAGGAAGTCGGCGGCGGCACCTTCGGCGATCCGGCCCGTACGGGTTCCCAGCCCGAGCGCGTCCGCGCCACCCGCCGCACCGTGCTCCAGCCAGGTCCACCCGGCACCGCACGAGGAGTCCCCGGTGGCCAGCCCGTACGTGAGGCGCTGTGCGAACTCCGCCGCCTCGACCAGGCGGAACGCGTCGCCGCGGGTGCCGTCCGTGCCCAGGCCGAACCGTATGCCGCGCGCGGCCAGTGTGGTGGCCGGGGCGACCGCGTTGCCCTTCCAGGCGCTCGCCACGGGGTTGTAGCTCACCGCCGCCCCGGTGTCGGCGAGCAGACCGACTTCGGCAGGCGTGAGGAGGGTCGCATGGGCCGCGACCAGCTGCGGCCCGAGGGCGCCCACATGGTGCAGATATTCCAGCGGCCGCAGGCCGAACCGGACCAGCGACCGCTCCACTCCCGCGAGGTGTTCGTTCACATGGATCTGGACGACGGCCTGCGCGGCGGCGGCCAGCCGGGCGGTGTCCCGCAGGGTGCGGGGCGTTGCGGCCTCCGGGACGGAGACGGCGAGCGACGGATGGATCAGAGCGTCGCCGTCGTAACGGGCGAGGTGCTCCGCCGCCTTGGCGAGCACGGCGCGTGCTGCGTCGCCCCCGTCCTCTGCGTCATTGTCGGCGTCGTTGCAGACCAGCCCGAGAACACAGCGGATACCGGCCTCCCGGGCCGCCGAAGCCACCACGTCCACGTCCACCGACGCGCGGGTGCCGGCGTCGGCGACCGTGGTGAAGCCGCCGCGCAGCGACTCCAGCGCGGCCAGCTTCGTCGCCACGAAGACGGACTCCTCGTCCAGCGCGCCCTCCAGGGGAACCCACACCCGGCGGAAGATCTCCGACGGTTCGCCGAAGGCGAGCGCCGCGCCGAAGCTCTGTGTGAGGTGATGATGGGCGTCGACGAAACCGGGCATCAGCACATGTCCCGGCAGTCGTACGGGCGTCAGCTGCGGGTGGATCCGCGCCAGGCGTTCCGCGGGGCCGACGCCGACGAACGTCCCGTCGGCCACCACCACCCCGTACCCGTCCTGGGGGCCGTCAGGGGTCAGCGTCACATCAGGGACCAGGAGCAGCGTGTCGGCGCTGACGTGATCCGGGGTCAGGTCGGTCATCAACTCTCATTTCGGGAAACGGTCGGCGGGGGGGCCGGTGAGCGACGGGTGCGTTCCCGCAGCTCGGGGGCCACGCCGACCCGGTGCCGGGCAGCCGGCGGACAAGGTCATTTACGAGCAAGGCCGTTTACGGACAACGGCGCTTATGGACAACGGACTTACGATGACGGCGCGCTCCGACGGCGGATTCCGGGTGCGTCGGTGTCTGGCGCTTCGGCGTCCGGTGCGTCGACGCCTGGCGCGTGGACGTCTGGCGCGACGTCCGGTGCACTGGCGTCCCGTGCATCAACGTCCGGCGCATCACCACCGGACACGTCACTGCGGCGCGCACCAAGGTGGTGGAAAAGGACGTTGAGGACGGCCGCGACCAGGGCGCCCACCCCGACGCCGCTCTCCAACAGGATCCGTACGGTCGGCGGGAAGCCGCCGTAGACGCCGGGTACGAGGATGGGCAGCAGGCCAAGGGCCAGCGCGACGGCGCAGATGAACGTGTGGGTGTGCCGGTCGAGTTCGGCGCGCCCGAGCATCTGGACGCCCAGCACCGTGATGACGGCGAACACCACCAGAGCGGTACCCCCGATGACAGCGGAGGGAATCACGCTGATCGCGCGGGTGACGGGCGCCAGGAAGCCGAGGGCGATGAGGACGAGGCCGGCGGCGGTCGTCACGAAGCGGCTGCGGACGCCCGTGACACGGACGATGCCGATGTTCTCGCCGCTGGTCACCATCAACGGCAGCCCGAACAGACCGCCGAGGAGCGAGGTCGCCGCGTCGCCCCGCACCGTCCGGGGGACGGCTGTCCGCGGGTCGATGTCCTTGCCCACCGCCTCCGCGTTGATCACGGTCTGCCCGGTGGCCTCGGCCATGGAGGCCAGGCTGTACAGCATGAGGGGGAGGGCGGCCAGCAGGTTGAACTGCGGAGTGCCGAAGGGAAGGAAATGCGGGACGCCGATGAGACCACCCTCGGCGATCCGGCCGCCGTCCAGGCCGAACAGCAGCAGGGCAAGCACCGTGCCGGCGAACAGGCCCAGCAACACCGCCAGTTGGCGCAGCACTCCGGTGAAGAGCCAGTAGAACGCCACCGTGAAGCCGATCGTCGCGAAGGCGAGGGCGAGGTGTGAAGGGGCGGCGAAACCGGGTTCGCCGGGGCGTCCGGTGACCAGCAGCGCACCGACCTTCACCAGGTTGACGCCGACGATCACGATCATCGTGCCGATGACCAGGGGCGGGAAGAACCGCAGCAGGCGGGAGAAGAGGGGAAGGACGACGAAGGTGAACACGGCGGTGAGCAGCACCGCGCCGGTCGCCGTCCGCAGTCCGTGCTGCGCCGCGATCGCCAGGAAGAGCACGAGCGGGGCACCGCCGGGCAGCATCACGAACGGCAGCTTCGGGCCGAACTTCCACGGGCCCAGGGACTGGATCAGCGATCCGATCCCGGAGGCCAGGAAGGCCGCGGACAGCAGATCAACGGTGACGCCGGGACTCAGCCCCAGCGTCGCGCTCATCAGGAAGACCGCGGAGATGGGGGTCGCGGCCATGACCAGCACATGCTGGAGGCCGAAGAGGACGATCTTGCCCAGGGGGCGGGATTCGTCCACCGGGTGAGGAGCCCTGTCCGGGACAGGCGCTCCCCCGGGGGTCGGGTTGGTGGGGGCGGGCGTGGGGCGGGATCTGGACACCTTCGAGCTCCGTTCCAGCTCGTTCCGGTTCCGGCCACGATCCGGCCCTGGACGGGGAGCCAAATCGATTTGGCCAAATCGATTTGGCCCCGAGTATGAGAGGCCCCCGAGGTCGCGTCAAGGGGTCGCGCAGCAGTCGAATCGCACCTTTCCGCCACTTAGGTTCATGCTGGAGGCTCCTCTGGCGCCGCGGGCGACCCAAGCGCGAACAGCACAGTTCCTGCCCGATATCGGGCAGAAAAGTAGCTGTCCCCCGCCTCCGGACGTATCGTGAGCGCCCATGATCGCCATCGACGCGTTGTGGACGTTCTCTTTGATGGTGGGACTCCTCACCCTCACTCCCGGGCTGGACACCGCCCTCGTCCTGCGCACTGCCGCTCTCGGGCACCGCCGGCGCGCCTGGGGCGTGGTCCTCGGCATCCAGAGCGGCACCCTGATCTGGGGCACGCTCACCTCGCTCGGTGTGACCGCGCTGCTCACCGCGTCCCACCTCGCCTACGAGATCCTCCGCTGGGCCGGGGCCGCGTACCTGGTGTGGATGGGCGGCAGGATGCTGTGGGCCACCTGGCGCCGCTCGGTGGACGAGGCCCCGGAGACGCCCGGGAGCGGGGCCGAGGTCACGTCGGGACCGGGCTCCGGCGACTCCCTGCTCGGCGGCTGGCGCCAGGGCATCACGACCAACCTTCTCAACCCGAAGATGGGCGCCTTCTATGTCGCGGTGCTCCCGCAGTTCCTGCCTGCCGACACCTCGCACCTCGCTGCGGGCGTGCTCCTGACGGGCATCCACATCCTGCTGGCCGTCCTATGGGCCGGCGTACTGATCACCCTCGGGCACGTGCTCCGGGACCGTCTGCAACGGCCCGCCGCGCGCCGCGTTCTCGACCGCGTCACCGGTACGGTCATCGCCGCATTCGGGGTCCGGCTCGCGCTCGGGGAGTAAGGCACCGGCCGGCGCGACCGCGGGCCGTGATCAGGCAACCAACTCACCCGACATGAAGGGACACCCGTATGCGCTCGCTCCCCACCAGCGCGGAGGCCGTGGTCTTCGACTGCGACGGCCTGCTGGTCAACACCGAGGACTGCTGGACCGTCGCGGAAACGGCCGTTTTCGCCGCGCACGGCCACTCCTTCGGCCCCGAACAGAAAGCGCTGGTCATCGGCCGTACCGTGGAGGACGCGGCGGCGGCCATGGCGGACTACTTCGGACGGCCCGGAGCCGGTGCCGAACTCGCCGCCGAGCTCCTCGAAAGAGTCCGCAAGGAACTGGCCGGGGGCGCCGCCGCCCTCCCCGGAGCAGCGGATCTGGTGCGCGCCTGCCGGGCGGCGGTGCCCATTGCCGTCGCCAGCAACAGCCCCCGCGAACTGCTCGACACGGCACTGGAATCGGCCGGCCTCGCCGCTCACTTCACCCACTCGTTCGCCGCCGACGAGGTGGCCTCCCCCAAGCCCGCACCGGACCTCTACCTCATGGCATGCGAGGCCCTCGGTGCGGCACCACAGCGCTCAGTCGCCTTCGAGGACTCGGCCACCGGCATCTCCGCGGCCCGCGCCGCCGGACTCTACGTCGCGGTCGTACCGTCCCTTCCGGGAGCCCACCTCGACCACGACTGGCTGGGCAACGGCTTGGACGACCGCCAACTGCTCGGCTGGGCAAGGGAATTGGGATAGGGGACCTCGCTTCCCCAAGTAAGACGCCCTCGGACAGGGCGAGTTGGCCAACCCCTTACGGCGCTATATACGACTCCCCGGGCGTCCCGTTCATGCTGTCACCGGCGCGAGCCACCGGCCGCCCCGACGGCCACCGGCCCCGGCCCCGGCCCCGGCCCGGCTCCGGCCCCGATACGAAACCTGAAGCACCACCTGGCCGGGCAACTGCCTCGTGATTAGCCGTGTGCGAGTCGGGAAATCGTCCGTTATGCCCTTTGACCACAGTCACGCACCCGTGCTGGAAGCCCTCGCCCGGTATCACTCCTCGAAGCAGTTGTCGTTCAGCCCTCCTGGTCACAAGCAGGCGCGGGGTGCCGATCCGCGGGTCCGTGACGTGCTGGGCGACGCTGTCTTCTACGGGGATGTCCTGGCCTCCGGCGGCCTGGACGACCGGCGTACGGGCGGGAGGATCCTCGAACGCGCGGAGAGGCTGATGGCCGATGCCGTGCACGCGTCCCACACCTTCTTCTCGACCTGCGGGAGCTCCCTGTCGGTGAAGGCCGCCATGCTCTCCGTCGCGCGGCCCCACGAGAAGCTGCTGATCGGCCGGGACGCACACAAGTCCGTCGTCGCCGGCCTGATCCTCTCGGGCATCCACCCCGTGTGGGTGGACCCCAGGTGGGACGCCGACCGGCATCTGGCGCACCCGCCGTCCGCGGAGGACTTCGAGGCGGCCTTCGCCGCCCACCCGGACGCGAAGGGGGCGCTGATCACCAGTCCCACCCCGTACGGCACCTGCGCGGACCTCCGTGCCATCGCGGACACCTGCCACCGTCGGCAGAGCCCCCTCATCGTTGATGAAGCCTGGGGCGCGCACTTGCCGTTCCACACCGATCTGCCGACGTGGGCCATGGACGCGGGTGCGGATGTCTGTGTCACCAGCATCCACAAAATGGGGAGCGGCCTGGAGCAGGGTTCCGTCTTCCATCTACAGGGCGATCTGATCGATCCGGCCCTGCTCAAGACCCGGGCGGATCTGCTCGGTACCACCAGCCCGTCCGTGCTCATCTACGCCGGTCTCGACGGCTGGCGCCGGCAGATGGCCCAGCACGGCCATGACCTGCTGGAGGGGGCCCTCCGGCTGACGGCACAGGTGCGCGAGGCCATCGAGGAGATCGAGGGCTTCCACGTGCACGACCGTGCGGACTTCTGCGGTCCCGGCCTGGCAGACGACTTCGATCCGCTTCCTGTCGTCGTGGACGTCACCGGGCTCCACACCACGGGGTACCGGGTGGCCGACTGGCTTCGCGAGCACCGCCACGTCGATGTGCATCTGGCCGACCATCGCCGCATCAACACCCAGCTCACCCATGCTGACGACCAAGAGACGGCAACCGTGCTCCTGGAGGCGCTGAAGGCGGTGTCCACCGCCGGGCCGGACCTGCTGCCCGGTCCCCGGGTCGACGTCCCTCCCCCCGCGACGCTGCGGCTCCAGCAGACCTGTCTGCCGCGCGATGCCTTCTTCGGGCCCGTGGAAGACGTGCCCGTGCAGGAGGCCGCGGGGCGCGTGGCCGCCGAGATGATCACGCCCTATCCGCCCGGTATCCCGGCCGTACTGCCGGGCGAACTCCTCAACGAACCGGTGCTGCACTACCTGCGCTCAGGGATCGAAGCGGGCATGAACCTTCCCGACGCCGTCGATACCCGGCTCCAGACGGTGCGGGTCGTGGCGGAAGGCAAGGAGTGAATCCGCGACGGCGTACGACCACCTCCTGAGCGTCCTGGACCTGCGATATCGCCGACGGTGTGATCGAGGTGCGCTCCCACGACGTGGCGGCCGATCCGCCGCCGCCCGGTGGAGTGATACGCCATGCAGGGTCAGCAAGAGCAGGACGTCGCGGCGGTCAGGGCAGTAGTCGACGACCTGATCGCCGCCTGGGGCCGCCACGACGCCGAGGCGTACGGCGCGCTGTTCACCCAGGACGCCACCTACACCACCTACGTCGGCACCTTCTACCAAGGCCGCCGGGACATCGTGGAGAGCCATCGCGCACTCTTCGCGAAGTTCCTCAAGGACACCCAACTCGCCGACGAGATCCTCGACATCTGCTTCTACGGACCGGAGGTGGCCGTCGTCAACGGCCGGGGCGACACCTACAAGGGCCGGCGCCCCCGCAAGCTCGGCAAGGTCCAGACGTACACCCTGATCCGCGAGAACGACGGCCGGTGGCGCATCGCGGCCTTCCACAACACCCAGCGCAAGCCGCTGATGGAGGCCATGTCCTACAAGTTCGCCCCCGGCATCGTCCCGGCGGCGGACCGGTAGCCGGCAGCCGGAGCGGGCGGGCGGTGGCTACCCGAACGCGCCCGCTCCGCGCGTGGATCCGGCCCTCACCCGGTGGCGCGGGAGGAGCGTGCAGTGGCACGGCCGAAGTCGGTGGTCAGCCAGTGTTCGATGGACGCATCGGGGAATGCGTGGGGCTGGTAGCTCCCCGGCACCGGGGAGATGTCGGTGATGCGGTCCAGACGGAAGGTGCGCCAGTCGTCCCGGTCGGCATCGAATGCCACGAGGTACCACTGGCCCGCGCGGAGGAAGTGGCGGTACGGCTCGACCAGGCGGGTGGACGGCCGGCCGTGCTGGTCGACGTAGCGGAACCGCAGCCTGCCGCCCTCGGCCACCGCGTCGGCGATCACGCCGACGGTGGCTGCCCCGACCACGGCGCCGGGCTGCTGGAGCACCTCGGTCGCGAGGTCGGTGGCGGCCGCGCGGCGGCGCAGCGGGCGGGGCAGGACCTGGTCGAGCTTGAGCAAGGCGCTCGATGCGACCGGGTCTTCGGGGAGCCAGGCACGGATCAGATGCAGTCCGGCCACCAGCGCGGTGACCTCGTCGGCGGTGAACAGCATGGGCGGGACCTTGACCCCGGGGCTCAGCCGGTAGGCGCTGCCTGGCCCCGGGCGGGCCTCGACGGTGTACCCGAGCCGGCGCAGCCGCTGGGCGTCGCGCCGTACGGTGCGGACGCTCGTGCCGAGCCGTTCGGCCAGGTCGGCGGCCGTCCACTCACCCCCCGACTTCAGCAGCGTCAGCAAGGTCAGGGTCCTGCTCGTTGGGTCGAGGTCCATAACCTCAGCCTTCCAGGAGAGGCGGACAGGTTCCGGCCGCTTCTGCTTCTAGCCTGCATGCGCAGTCGCCGAATGAGAGGAAGCCATGCGCATCGCTGTCACCACCCCGACCGGCAACGTCGGCCGCCACGTCGTTGCCACGCTGATCCGCGCCGGGGTCCGCCCGCGCGTCTTGCTGCGCGAGCCCGCCCGACTGGCTCCCGAGGTAGCGGACGAGGTGGATGCAGTGCAGGTCGACCTGTACGACGCCGACGCGGTAGCGGCCGCCACCCGAGACATTGACGCACTGTTCTGGGTGGACCCGCCCACCGCCGGCGCGGACCCCCTTGCCGCCTACGCCCGGGCCACCAGCAGCGTGGCCCGCGCCGTCACCGACAACCGGATCGGCCG
The DNA here is from genome assembly GCF_042724075.1 of Streptomyces sp. NPDC127097. Lineage (NCBI taxonomy): Bacteria > Bacillati > Actinomycetota > Actinomycetes > Kitasatosporales > Streptomycetaceae > Streptomyces > Streptomyces sp. NPDC127097. Next base: position 78,238 of record NZ_JBHXFI010000023.1, read on the forward strand.
CGTCGTCTTCCAGAGCAGCGTCGGCGCCGAGAAGCGTCACGGTGCCGGTGAGATCGACGGCCTGGCACACACCGAAACCGCTTTGGACGCCACGGGCGTCGACGTCACCCACCTCCGCTGCGGCTACTTCTTCACCAACCTCGAACTGCAACTCGACGCCCTGCGCGCCGGCACCCTTCAGGTGATCCTTCCGCTCGACCAGACCATGCCTTGGGTGGCACCCCGCGACATCGCCGAGGTCGCCACCACCCGTCTGCTCTCCCCCACCTGGTCCGGCCGCTGCGTACAAGCAGTGCACGGCCCCGCCGACCTCACCTGGCGACAGGTCGCCGAAATCCTCACCGCCGCCACCGGCCGGCGGATCAGCGTCGAACGGATCACTGACGACGCCATGCGCACCCAGCTCCACCAGGCCGGGATGACCGACGCAGCGGTCGAGGCCCTGCTCGGAATGTCGGCCGGCCTGCGCGAGGACTTCCGGCCGGAACAGCCCCGCACCGTCCGGACCACCACCCCGACCACCCTCGCCGCCTGGGCCTACGACCACCTCCGGCACCAGATCGTGGACACGTCGTAAGCAACCGGGGTCGGGGAGTTGGCCGTTACCGCAGTGCCGATGAGCCAATGCGCTGCCGGCGTGTAGAGCTCCTACCGGCTGTCACCGACCGAGAAGCGGTAGAGCGTGGACTCCCTGACCTCAATGCTCATGGCTTCGATCCCTTAAAAGTGGGTGCCGGGTGGGGTCTCACGAGGGGCCGGCTGGGCCGGGCTGTTGCCGGAGTCGGTGGTGCCGTCTCGGGTCTCCAGGCGTGCGGTGATGCCGGCTCGGGTCTCCGGGCGTGTGGGGGCGGCGTTACGGGGCCGCAGGATGCCGGCCGTGGCGGCGGCGACCACGCAGAAGGCCACGGGCAGGAAGAACGTGAGCTGGAGCGGCATGACCTGGGTCAGGGGTCCGATGATCGCGGGGCCGGCGAGCATGCCGATGTAGCCGAGGCCCGCGACGCGGGAGACGTTGGTACCGGCGGCGTCCGGGTCGGTGTGGCCCGCGGCGCTGAAGAGCTGAGGCACGCAACCGGACAGTCCGGCTCCGAACAGGGCCCAGCCGATCAGGGTCAAGGGGATGGAGGCGGAGAGCGACGCCGCGGTCAGGCCGAGTGCGGCGGCGGATGCCCCGTAGCGGAGCACGGCCACCGGGCCGAAACGCGCGGCCACCCGGTCGGTGAGCAGGCGGCCGAGGGTCATGGCGGTGGCGAACGCCCCGTAGGCGAGGGCGGCGGTGGCGGGCGGCGCCCCCAGGACGTTGCGCAGGTGGAGCACGCTCCAGTCATTGGCCACGCCCTCGCACAGCATGATCATCAGTGCGAGCGTGGCGAGTGCCCAAATGCGCCCGGGGGTCCTGGTACCGCGCGGTTCCTTCGCGGCAGCAGCCGGGGCAGCTGGGAGCTGGGTGCCGCGGGACCCGAGCAGTGCGGGGGCTGCCAGCGCCGCGGTCACCAGGCCCAGGAGGGCCACCGTGCCGAGGGTCGCCACCGGGCTCCAGCCCCAGCTGAGCATGCGCGCGCCGGTCAGCGCGGCAAGGACGCCGCCTATGGAGAAGGCGGCGTGGAAGGCGGACATGACGGGCCGTCGGTAGCCGTGCTCGACCTGGACGGCATGCGCGTTCATGCTGACATCCAGGCAGCCGTTGCCGAGACCGAGCACCAGCAGCGCCGCCCCCAGCGTCCAGGCGTTCGCGGCCCATCCCGGCAGGACCACACCGGCGCTGCACAGGGCCGCGCTGAGCGGCACGACGGTACGGGCGCCGAAGCGGTCGGTGAGTGGGCCGACGAGCTGCATGCCGGCGAAGGCTCCGGCGCCGAGCAGCAGCAGGAACCAGCCGAGTACGGCATGGCTGATCCCTACGCGGTGCTCGATATCGGGAATGTGGACGATCCACATCCCCATCAGGAAGCCGTTCAGGACGAAGTAGGCAAAGGTGGCCAGGCGGCCGAGCCGCAGTGATCTCTCCACGCTTCGAACATAGCGAACAAGTTCAGCTTTCGAAAGGTTGCCATTCGAACGCGATCAATGTTCAATCTGGCTATGGCTGGCACAGATCGACTGAGGCAGATCACTGAAGCGGTGCGGACGGCGGGCAGTATCGGCGTCGCGGAGCTGGCCGGGCTCACCGGCGCTTCCGAGATGACCATCCGCCGTGACCTGGAAGTCCTGGCTTCCCAGGGGGTACTTGAGCGCTATCGCGGAGGCGCGAGGAGCCTGCTGCTGCGCGGCGAGGAACCGCCGTTCGCCCTGCGGGCGCAGGAAGGGACGGAGGTCAAGCGGCGCATCGCCGTCGAGGCCGCCCGCCTGGTGGCCGACGGAGAGTCCGTGGTCCTCGACAGCGGCACCACCTGCCTGGAGGTGGCCCGGACGCTGGCGCACCGCCGGCTGACCGTCATGCCGCTCTCCCTGCACGCGGTGAACGCGCTGGCAGAGGCCCCGCAGCTGACCCTGCTGATCCCCGGCGGCCGGCCCCGGCCGGGCGAACTGGCACTGACCGGCCCCCTGACCCAGGCATCCCTGTCCGCCCTGCGCTTCGACACCGCGATCATCGGCTGCTGCGGACTGACCGCCGAAAACGGCCTGACCGCCTACGACTTGGACGATGCCGCCGTCAAACGTGCCGCGATCGCCGCTTCCCGTCGCGTGATCGCCGTCGCGGAGGCCGCCAAACTCTCCCGCACCGCCCTCGCGTTCGTCGCCCCCGCCCCCGCCCTGCACGCGGTCGTCACCGATGACTTGGCACCGGACGACCAGACCGAGCACCTCACCGCGGCGGGCGTCACCGTACGGAAGGTGTAACCACATGACAGCCGTGCTCTTCGACCTTTTCGGCGTCATCGCACGCCCCCAGTCCCCCGAAGGCAAGGACCGGCTGGTGCGGACGGCGGGCGTGTCCGCACCGGCCTTCTGGGACGCCTACTGGGCGCTGCGCCCGCCGTACGACCGCGGAGAGATCCGTGGGCCCGGCTACTGGCGCCAGGTGGCCGACTCCCTGGGCACTCACTTCGACGACCACCGGATCGCAGAGCTGATCGAGGCCGATATCGCCGGCTGGAGCGCCGTCGACGACACCATGGTGGCCCTCGTCGAAGAGCTCGCGGCACAGGGGCGGCGCCTCGCGCTGCTCTCCAACATCCCCGAGGAGCTGGCGAGTTACTACCAGGCACGGCATGCCTGGCTCAACCACTTCCAGGTATGTGCCTTCTCCTGCCGCATCGGTCACGCCAAGCCCGAGCCGGACGCGTACCGGTGGTGCGCGCAGGCCCTGCGCGAGGAACCGGACCGCATCCTCTTCGTCGACGACCGCCGGGAAAACGTGCGGGCCGCCGAGGCGCTCGGCATGCGCGGCCACCTCTTCACCACCTCAACCCGGCTGAGGGAACACCTCGCTCAGGCGGAAGCCGCGCGCTGAGATACCCCCCTCCCCGAAAAGGCGGCTCACCGCTCCACCCCAGCTCGGCGCCGCAAGGGAACGGCCGTCGGCTGTTCGGGTGAAGGGTGGCGATGTCAGAGATGCGTACGTGCAGGTTCGGGCAGCAACCACAGGGAGCTTGTTTTTGCGCGCTGTGGTGGCCGACCGACGGACAGCGTTTCGGCGATACGTGAGGAGGGTGCGGTGTCCGCTTCCACTTCCGTTCGGTACCGGTGAGGCCGCGGCCGACGCGCAGGACGGCTGCGGCAGGGCTGCTGCTGGCGGCGTCGGTGGTTTACAACGACTGGGTGCTCCAGTTCTTCCTGCCCACGGGGCTGCACCAGCGGGACTCCTACGTCAGCGAGCTGTTCGCCGCCGACCAGCCCTACCGGGTCCTGTTCAGCCTCGTAGAGATCGCTTGCGCAGGGCTGGTGGTGACCGGTGGAGCCCTCGTATGGAGCATGCTGCCCGGGCGCTGGGCCTCCGCCGGGGGCGCCGCCACCGTAGCTTTCGGGGTGTTCTCCATCACCGACGTGCTGCTGCCCCTGCGCTGCGCACCCTCCGTGGAACGCGGCTGTCCGGAGGGCACCCTCTGGCACACCACCACAAGCGGCATGGTGCACTTCACCCTTTTCGCCTCCATGGCTCTCTTCATCACCGCCTCCCGACGCGGCCACCCGCCCTTGGACCTCGTGCGCCGTTGGGGACCGTGGCTCTTGGCGGTCTCCATGACTGCCGCCATCCTTACGGTCGGCCCCTTCTTCGGACACCCGGGAGGCCATGGCCTGGCCCAGCGCATCCATCTGACCTCCGTCGGAGCGTGGTTCGCGCTATTGGCCGTGGCGATTTTCCGCTACGGGGAGGGGGACGAACCTCCTTCTTGCCGGCAGGGTGACGTCGGGGAACCGAGCCGTGCCAAGCGATGTCGCTCGCTCAGGCGCTGAGGACGCTGGATGGGCGGTTCGGGTCGCCCGGTTGCAAGCGGTCTGAGCCTTGGGCAAGCCAACTGGCCGGTGGTTTACGGCGGTGCCGGGCTCGGGCAAAGCAGGACGCAGCATCCCGGGCATGGAGGGCGACGACACCCCGTCCTCCCCCGCCCGTGTCACATCTCGTCAGGCTGTCCCGTCCAAGAGGTCAACAGCAACCACGACACAGGAGCACAGCATGAATGCTCGGTTGAACCTCATGGCCAGCCCGATCGCCGCCAAGACCATGAAGCACGTCATTGCTGCGGGCAAGGCGCTCGCGGACTCGACGCTGCCGTTCGCGACGCAGGAACTGGTGAAGCTCCGCGCCAGCCAGATCAATGGCTGCGCCGGCTGCATCGACATGCACACCAAGGAAGCCGCCGCCGGCGGGGAGACCTCGGTGCGCCTCAACCTGGTCGCCGTCTGGCGGGAGGCCACGGTGTTCACCAAAGCCGAGCGCGCCGCTCTGGAGCTGACGGAGCAGGGCACCCGTATCGCCGACGCGGCCGGTGGCGTCACGGATGAAGCCTGGGCGAATGCCGCCAGGTACTACGACGAGGAGCAGCTCGCCGCCCTGGTGTGCGCCATCGCCCTCATCAACGCCTTCAACCGGGGGAACGTCATCACCCAGCAGCCCGCCGGCGACTACCAGGTCGGCCAGTTCGGATAGCGAGGAGTGGAGGGGCGGCCGGGGCTCAGTGGCCGCGGCGGCGCCGGCTCCAGTGGGCCAGGACCTCATCGGTGGTCGTGACGATGGCGACCAGGGCGAGGGTGTGGCGGATCATCGCGGGGGTGTAGTCGGCAGGTACGCCCGCGATGGCGTCCGCGGGCACTACGGCCGTGTACCCGAGGTTGACGGCGTCGAAGACGGCGTTGGGGATGGCCACGTTCGCCGACACTCCGGTGACGACCAGGGTCCGGCACCCGAAATTGCGCAGCAGTGCGTCCACGTCGGTGCCGGCGATCGGCGAGAGGCCGTGCAGCCTGCGTACCACCAGGTCGTCGTCGGAGACGGGTATCGGCTCGGCGATATGGACCGCGGCGGATCCGGTGAGCTGTTGGACGGGCAGTCGTGCGGCCGCCTTGAACAGGCGGGCGTTGTGGCTGGCGCCGCGGCCGTCGGGGCGGCGCTCGGCGACCGCGTGCAGTACCTGGACGCCGGCGCCATGCGCCGCCGCCACCAGTCGGGCGACGTTCGCCAGCGCCCCCGACTCGCGGACCGCGTCGGCGAGTTCGGGCAGTGCGCTGTCCGGGCCGACCACCCCGCGCTGGCATTCGACGGTGAGCAGTACCGTCGCGGCCGGGTCCAGTTGACCAATGAGCCGTGCAGTGTCCGAAGGCATCGCAATCCCCTCTGGCGGGTCCGGTCCCCGTGGGTCGGATCCGGTCCCGACGGGCCCAGGGCCGGCGCCCCGGAAAGGCCGCCCGAGGTTAGCGGCCATTGCGTACATCAGGAAGAGCCCGCATCCTTTCTGACGCATAGTCAGAACTCTGGGGCGATGCCAGTTGACCGGGTCAGGGCCGCATGAGCGGCGCACGGCGGAGGGTGATGACGCATGGCCGACACACAGCGGCGCGGGCGCCGGATCATGATGACGCAGGGCGAGCTCGACGCCTTCCTGGCGGAGCAGCGCACCTGCCGGGTCGCCACGGTCGGTGCCGGCGGTGCGCCGCACATCGGGGCGCTGTGGTTCGTCTGGGACGGTACGGCGCTGTGGCTCTATTCGATCACCCGGAGCAAGCGGTGGGCCCAGCTGCGCAAGGACCCGCGGATCGCGGTGGTCGTCGATGACGGGCACGCGTACGGCGAGCTGCGCGGGGCCGAGCTGGCGGGCCGTGCGGAGTTCATCGGCGAGGCGCCGCGCACCGGCGAGCCGTGCTCCGAACTGGACGCCCCGGAGCGGCTCTTCGCGGAGAAGTACTTCGGGATGTCCGCGATGCCGCACGACGGCCGGCATGCCTGGCTGCGGCTGACGCCGGAGTCCGTCGCGTCGTGGGACTTCCGCAAGATCCCGGGGTGAGGGTGAGGGTGAGGGCACGGGCGCCGGGGGAGCCGTGGCCACGGCCGGCGGGGGGCCAGCCCAGGCGTGCCACCGCCAAAGCCGACGCCGACGCCGACGCCGACGCCGTGATGTCAGTGGTCTCTGCGAGAGTGGTGTCGGTCAGCCCGTTCCGTACCGGCAGGTGCGCGAGCGGGGCGGCCCGGCCGCGAGGTGGCCGGGTGCCGACGAGGACGAAGGAGATCCGGTGAACGTGCTCTTCCCCGCGCTGCGCGACGCTTCGCCCGCACCCGCGCTGCGCTTCGGCGATCGCAGCCTCAGCCATCGCGAGTTGGCTGCGGTGGCAGGCGTGCTCGCCGAGCGGATCGCCGGTGAAACCCGTATCGCCCTCTGGGCGACGCCGACGCTGGAGACCGCGGTCGGTGCGGTGGCGGCGCTGCTCGCCGGGGTGGCCGTGGTGCCGGTCAATCCGAAGATCGGTGAGAGCGAGCTGGCGCACATCGTGGCGGACAGCGTGCCCTCGCTCGTGCTGGCCGAGCCGGGCGCCGAGCTGCCGGGCCCGCTCGCCGCGCTGTCCCGTATCGACATCGAGGCCGCGGCGCCCTCCGAGGAGGCCGGGCCGGCCCCGCTGCCGAGTGAACCGGGCGATGAGGCGCCGGCCCTGATCGTCTACACGTCCGGCACGACCGGGCCGCCCAAGGGCGTGGTCCTCCCCCGGCGCGCCCTGACGCACACCCTCGACGCGCTGGCGGACGCCTGGCAGTGGACCGCCGACGACGTCCTGGTACACGCCCTGCCGCTCTTTCACGTCCATGGGCTGATCCTCGGCATCCTCGGGCCGTTGCGCCGCGGTGGCAGCGTTCACCACCTGGGCCGCTTCAGCACCGAGGCGGTGGCCCGGGAGCTCGCCGCGGAAGGCACGATGCTGTTCGGCGTACCGACGATGTACCACCGTCTGGCCGCCGAGGCGGGGCAGAATCCCTCGCTCGCCAAGGCACTCTCCCGGGCCCGGCTGCTGGTCTCCGGCTCGGCCGCGCTGCCGCTGACCGATCATGAGCGGATCACGGCGGCCACCGGCCGACGGGTGATCGAGCGCTACGGCATGACGGAGACGCTGATGAACACCAGCGTCCGGGCGGACGGGCCCGATGCGGCGGGCACGGTCGGGGTGCCCCTCCCGGGGGTGTATGTCCGGCTCGTCGACGACGCGGGCCGGGCCATCGAGGCGAACGACGCCGACACGGTCGGCGAGATTCAGGTCCGCGGCCCGAACCTCTTCGTCGAGTACCTCAACCGCCCCGATGCCACCGCCGCGGCCTTCGACGGGGGCTGGTTCCGCACCGGCGACATGGCGGTCCGCGACGCCGCCGGCAATTACCGCATCGTGGGCCGTAAGGCCACCGATCTGATCAAGAGCGGTGGCTACAAGATCGGCGCGGGCGAGATCGAGAATGCGCTCCTGGCTCACCCGGGTGTCGCCGAGGCCGCCGTCACCGGCGCTCCGGACGAGGACCTCGGCGAGCGGATCGTCGCCTGGATCGTGACGGCGACCGGTCCGGACGCCGGCCCGGCGCCCTCCGCGGAGGAACTCGCCGACCATGTCGCACGCCAGCTCGCACCGCACAAACGCCCCCGCACCGTGCACTTCCTGGACGCCCTGCCGCGCAACGACATGGGCAAGATCCTCAAGCGTGAACTCCATGCGTAGCGGCGGAAGCGGGGGCGCCGGGGACCGGGAGGCGGTCTCCGGAGAGGCCGACGGCCGTCGTGGTGGCGACGGTGCCGCGCCCGGCGAACGGACTCCGGGCAGCAGCGCCGGCGCCGCGACGTTGCCGTGCGCCCGGCTGACCGCCCGTCAAGCCATCGCGGCGGTGGCGGACACCTACAGCGAGGCGGCCGTGCCGGACGGTCGTGGCGCCGCGCCCGGGGCGTCATCCGCGCCGGACGGGCCCCTCGGCTGGCACGGTTACGACGACGCGCGGGCCCGCGCCCGGGAGCGGACCGGCGAGGACGAGTCGGTGGTCACCGCCCTGGCCACGATAGGCGGCCGGGAAACGGTCGTGCTCTCCTTCGAGTTCCGCTATCTGGGCGGCTCCCTGGGCGAGCGCACCGGCGACCGGCTGGAGGCCGCCTACGCCCATGCGCGTGCGCACGGTCTGCCGGTCGTCTCGCTGATCGCCACGGGCGGCAGCCGGATGCAGGAAGGGATGCGCGCGCTGACCCAACTCCAGCGGGTGGCACGGCAGTCGGCGCTGAACCGCGCCGCGGGGCTCCCGCAGCTCGCCGTGCTGCGCGATCCGACGACCGGCGGCGGCTGGGCCACCCTGGGCGCGGCCGCCGATGTGATCCTCGCGCTCCCCGGGGCGCAGGTCGGCTTCGCGGGCTCGCGGGTGCGTCCCCCGGATGCCGACCCCTCCGCCTACACCGCCGAGGGGCAGCTGGCCGCCGGCCACATCGACGCCGTCGTCCCACCCGACCGGCTACGGGGCACGCTCCAGCGGTGGCTGCAACTACTCGCAGCGCCAGGGGAGTTGGGCACATCCACGACGGAGCCGGCGCCCCCGCCGGAGGCACTCGGCCCACCCGAGCTGCCGGAGACGGGCTGGGGTGCGGTGGTCCGTGCCCGCGCCTCCGGGCGGCCGCGCGCCGAGGCGTACCTGTCTGCCTATTTCGACGACCGGGAGGAGATCAGCGGCGACCGCTGCGGCGGCGTCGACCCCGGGATACGGTGCGGATTCGGTCGCCGTCAGGAGCGCACCATCGCCTTCGCCGCCCAGTGCGGCACGGCCACCCGCCCGGCCGGGTTCCGTACCGCCGCGCGGCTCGTCCGGCTCGCCGACCGGCTCGGCATCCCGGTCCTCACCCTGGTGGACACACCGGGCGCCGCCAACGACGCGGCGGCCGAGCGTGCCGGTGCCGGGGCCGCCATCGCCGACACCTTCGCGGCGCTCGCCACCGCCCGGGTGCCCGTCACCTCCCTGCTCATCGGCGAAGGCGGTTCGGGCGGCGCACTGGCCCTGGCCGCACCGGACCGGCTCTGGGCCACCCCGGACAGCTACTTCTCCGTGATCGCCCCGGAACTGGCCGCGGCCATCCTCAAACGCGACGCGACGCAGATCCACCAGACCGCGGACCAACTCCGCATCCGCCCACAGGACTTGCTGGACCTGGGCGTCATCCGCGGCATCGTCCCACCGGCCTGAGAAGAACCGGGGGCCGCCGACGGTGGCCGCCTCAGGAGCCCTCCAGGTTCTTCCCGGCCATGCGGAGCGCCCCCACGGCGGCCCGGATCGAGGGCCTGCGGTCGGCATCGGCGCGCCAGATGGCATAGACATGGCGGCGCATCGTATGGCGTACGGGCACCACGCTCACGCCCTCCGGCACCGGCCCCCGGCCGAGGCGCGGAGCCACCGCGACGCCCAGTCCCGCCGCGATCAGGGCGAGCTGGGTGCCGTGCTCCTCCGCCATGTGCGCGACCCGCGGCTCAATGCCCTTGCTGCGCAGCGTGAACATCAGCCACTCATTGCAGAACTCCCCCTGGGGCCAGGAGATCCACTCATCGTCGGCGAACTCCTCCAGCTCAACGGACCGCCGCTGGGCCAGCGGATGGGCCGACGGCATCGCCACATCGGCGGGATCGTCCAGCAGCGGGGCCTTCGCCAGCCCGTCGGGCAGGGACAGTGGCCGGTTGTACCAGTCCAGGACGACCGCCAGATCGATGTCGCCGCGCACCACTCCACGGACCGACTCGTCCGGCTCCATCTCCGTCAGCCGCGCCCGCAGCTGGGGGTGCTCGGCGCGGAGGGTGACGAGCGCGGCCGGGAAGAGCCCGCGGGCGGCGGTGGGAAAAGCGCCCAGCCGCAGCTCGCCCACCGCCTGGCCGCGATGCGCTTCCAGCTCGGCCTGGGCCAGCTCGACCTGCGAAAGGATGCGCGTCGCATGATCGGCGAGCAGCCGTCCGGCGTCGGTCAGCCGCACCCCGCGCCCGTTCTTCGCCAGCAGCTGCTGCCCGGTCTCCCGCTCCAGCTTGGCGATCTGCTGCGAGACGGCCGAGGTCGTCACATGCAGCCCGTCGGCGGCCGCGCTCACCGAGCCATGGCGGGCGACCGCGCTCAGCGTCCGTAGGCGATCAAGGTTCAACATATAAGCAATGCTAAGCGATACCCGCCACGAATTCTCGCTTGTGCTACGAAGTTGTGCGCCGCATCGTGGACCTCATGAGCACCGCCACCGGCGCACCCACCGCCTCCGCCAACACCACCAACAACCCTCCGGCCGCAACTGCGTGCGCCGCGGCCGACAAGCACGCCGCGACCACCGCGACCACCGAAGCCGCCTCACTCCGCGCCACCACGGCGGCCACCGCAGCCGCCTCGCGCCGCGCCACCACCGCGACCGCGGCCCCGAAGGCCGGCGGCCGGGCCCGCGGCTGGCAGCTCCGCTTCGCCGTCCTCTCCCTCGTCTGGGGCTTCAGCTTCCTCTTCATCAAGGTGGGCACCCAGGGCTTCGCCCCACTACAGGTGACCCTGGGCCGGGTCGGGTTCGGTGCGCTGGTGCTGCTGGCCGTCCTCGCCGTCAAGCGCGAGCGGCTCCCCCGGTCCGCCCGTACCTGGGCCCATCTGGCCGTGGCCGCGTTCTTCCTCAATGCGCTGCCGTTCTCCCTCTTCGCCTACGCCGAGCTGACCATCCCCTCCACGCTGGCCGGCATCTGCAACGCCACCTCACCGCTGTGGGGCATGGCGCTGTCGGTCGTCGCGCTCTCCGAGGACCGCCCCACCCGGCGCCGGGTGGCGGGCCTGGGCCTCGGGTTCCTCGGCGTACTCACCGTGCTCGGCGCCTGGCAGGGCTTTGCCGGCACGGATCTGACCGGCACCGTGATGGCGCTGAGCGCCTCGCTCAGCTACGCCGTCGGCTGGATCTATGTCCGCCGCACCCTGGCGGGCGTCCCGCACTCCCACCTGTCCATGTCCAGCGCCCAGCTCCTGCTGGCCACCGCCCAACTGGCCGTGGTCACACCGCTGTTCACCACCGCACCGACCAGCTACCCGATCATCCCGCTGCTCGCCGTCTTCGCCCTGGGCGCCCTGGGCACCGGCCTCGCCTTCCTCATCCAGTACGGTCTGGTCGCCGAGATCGGCCCCACCACGGCGCAGATGGTCACCTACTTCATCCCCGTGATCGCCACCGCGGCCGGCGTGGCACTCCTGCACGAACAGCTCAGCTGGAACACCCCGGTCGGCGCCCTCATCGTCCTGGCCGGCGCCGCCCTCACCCAGAGCAGGCCCCGCCCGAACCGGCCGGCACCCCCGCGGACCGACACGACCTCTGCCTGACGACACACCTACGCCTGGCCCTCGGACCTTGAGCTTCGAGCCTCTGAGCCCCGCGAGGGCGCTGAGCCCCGCGAGCGCCCTGAGCCTCCGAGCCCGAGTTCCGAGTCCTAGGCTTCAGCCCCCCGAGTCCCGCCTCGGGGGCTCCCCCTCCCCACCCCGCCCCTCGCCCCTCGCCCCTCGCCCCTCGCCCCGCGACGCCATACCGGGGGACTCCGCCCCACGCCCCACGCCCCACGCCCCAGCATCAACGGCTCGCCCCCCTACGGCAGTTGCACGCCCATGAGCTGCCCCGCAGTCCGGCCGCGGCCCTGCTCACGGAGGCCCGAAGGGGCATCACAGAGGCACCCCACGCCCCCGCGCAGCGCCCAACCACTCAGCCCTCCCCACCGCCCGCACCCCTCCCCCTCACTCATACGGCCACCCCTCACTCATACCGCCGCGCCTCCCCCACCCCCGTCGCCGAGGCAATGGCGTCCGCCACCGGGACGATGTCGTCATCGGAGAGACTGGAGACAGTGAGGCGGATGCCGGGTGGTGAGTGCAGGCGGAAGCGTGCGCCAGGTGCCACCGCCCAGCCGGCGTGCAGGAGGCGGGCCACCGCGCCGGTCTCATCGGGGACCGGTACCCAGACGTTCATACCGCTGCGGCCGCGGGCCCGGACTCCGCGCTCCGCCAGCTCCCGTATCAGCCCGTCCCGCCGTCGGCCGTACGCCGCGGCCACCGCTTTCGGGTCGATCGCGGAGGTCCGCCACAGGTGGGTGACCGTGTCCTGGAGCAGATGGCTGATCCAGCCCGGCCCGAGACGCTGACGGCCGCGCACCCGGTCGATGGTCAGCGCATCGCCGGTGAGCACGGCAAGCCGCAGATCCGGGCCGTACGCCTTGGCCGTCGAACGGACCAGGACCCAGTGGTCGGTCACCCCGGAGAGCGGATGGAGCGGGAGGTCGACGATGCCGTGCCCGTGGTCGTCCTCGATGAGGAGGAGGTGGGGGTATTCGGCCAGGAGGGTGCGGAGTTCGGTGGCGCGGGCGCGGTCGATGGCGGCGCCGGTGGGGTTCTGCGCCCGGTCGGTGACGACGACGGCACGGGCACCGTCCTGGATCGCGCGCGCCAACTGCTCCGGCAGCGGGCCCTCGTCATCCACTCCCACCGGAACGGGACGCAGCCCGAGTGCCGGGATGAGGTCCAACAGGCTGCCCCACCCCGGGTCTTCCACCGCCACGGCGTCGCCGGGCCGCAGATGGGCGGCCAGCACCCGCTCTATGGCGTCGAGCGAGCCGCTGGTGACGGCGACGGGCGCTTCCGGCACCCCGTCGGCGGCGAACGCCGCGCGGGCGAGAGCGGCCAGGTCGTCGTCCACGGCCGGTGTGCCGTAGAGCACGGGGCGCCGCGCACTGCGCGCGGCGGCCTCGGCCAGGGCCCGTTCGAGCGGGGGCAGCAGGGAGGGATCGGGGTTTCCGTCGGAGGCATCCCGGACGCCCGGCGGCACCTCCACCCGCAGCGCCTCACGTGAGGTGCTCGCCGGGCGCGGGCGCACCCGGCTGCCGCGCCGGCCCGCGGTCTCGATCACCCCTCGGTCACGGAGGGAGCGGTATGCCGCCGCGACCGTATTCGGATTGACCTCGAGATAGACGGCCAACTCCCGCAACGGGGGCAGGACTTCGCCCGGTTGGAGCCGGCCCGCACCGACAGCCCGCTCGACGCTGGCGGCAATCTCCGATGCGCGCCGCCCTTCGATCAGATACTCTCCTAGCACAAACTTGATTATGCACTAGTGCAATGGAGATCGCAATGGCCCGAGCCGAGTCGTACGAACCGACCGAGCGCACGACCCCCACCCGCGCCCGCGGCCGCGCCGCCTACGACCACGACACGGTGCACGCCATCCTCGACACGGGTTACGTCTGCCATCTGGGCTTCGTCCGCGACGGTTCCCCGGTCGTCCTCCCGACGCTCTACGGCCGGGTCGGCGACCGCCTCTATCTCCACGGCTCCACGGGATCCCGCCCACTGCGGATGACGGGCGCGGCACCGGACCCCGGTCTCGAGGTGTGTGTGACGGTCACCCATGTCGACGGTCTGGTACTGGCCAGGTCGGCGTTCCACCACTCCATCAACTACCGCTGTGTCGTGGTGCACGGCACCGCACACCAGGTGACCGACGAGGGGGAGAAGACCACCGCGCTCGACGCGCTCGTCGATCATGTGCTGCCCGGGCGCGCCGCGGACTCCCGGCCGGGCAACGCCAAGGAACTGGCCGCCACTTCCGTGATCCGTCTCGACCTGCGCGAGGTCTCCGCCAAGATCCGCACCGGCGGCCCCAACGACGAGCCGGAGGATCTCGCGCTGCCGTATTGGAGCGGCGTCCTGCCCGTGGCACCCGTGTACGGCGCCCCCATACCCTCCGACGACCTCGCGCCCGGCACCCCCGAGCCGGCGTATCTCTCCGCCCGCTGAGGAGCCACCGTGCTGATCCACCCCTGGGACGCCCCCACCGAGGACGCCGAGTGGCAACAGTGGCTCACGGCCCACGACTTCGGTCAGCTGGCCGCCAATGGACGGCCCGGCGAACCACCGATGCTCCAGCCGCTGCACTTCGCCTACGACCCGGCCCGCCGCGAGGCCGTCACCCATCTCGCCCGGCCCCATCCCCTCTGGAGCGCGCTGGAGGACCGGCCGACGGTGCTGCTGAGCGTGGTGGACGACTACACCTTCATCCCCGGCCCCTGGCAGGCGGCCGAGGACCAGCCGCCCGAACACGGCGTCCCCACCAGCTTCTACGCCGCGGTCCAGCTGACCTGCACCGCCCATGTCGTGGACGACCCGGAGGAGAAGGCGGCGCTGCTGCGACGTCAGATGGGGCACTTCCAGCCGGACGGCGGCTCGGCACCGGTCGCGGCGGGGGCGGCTCCGTACGGACGGCTGCTGTCCGGCATCCGTGGTCTGCGCCTCGAAGTGCGGGAGGTCCGCGCCAAGTTCAAGTACGGGGGCAAGCGGAGCGAGGCCGTCCAGCACCGCGTCTCGGAGCGCCTCGCCGAGCGGGACGGCCCCGGGGACGCGGCGGCCCGCACCCACCAGCAGCGCAGACTGACCGCGGCCGCCAAGGGGAAGCCCGCTTCCTGATGGGCTCCCCTTGCCCCGCCGTTCCAAGGGGCCCGGACGTATGGGTGCCCGGCCGACCACCGCCGGCCGGGCACCCGCGCCTCAGCCCGCCACCGGCGCCGCCGACCGCGCGGCCGACACCGCCCCGCGCGCCTCCGTCACCGCCAGCGCGGCAACGGCCGTCAGCAGCACGCCCGTTCCGATCGCCGTCGCCATGGTGAGCCGCTCCCCGAGGAACAGCACCGCGATGGCCGCGGCCGACACCGGCTCGATCAGCGAGATCACGGACGCGGTCGCGGCGCATACGGCGGCCAGGCCCGCGAAGTACAGCCCATAGGCCAGCGCCGTCGGCACCGCCGCGATATAGGCCAGCAGGCACAGACTGCGGCCCAGATCGTGCGCCTGGGGCCACAGCCCCTCCACCGCCGCGAGCGGCAGCAGACACAGCGCGCCGACCGCGAAGGCGCTGACCGTCGAGGCGTACGGATCACTGCCGCCGCCCTTGCCCAGCCGCCGGGTGGTCAACGTCATCGCGGCGCAGCCGGCCGCCGACAGCAGGGCACAGCCCACCCCGGCAGGCCGGACGGTGGCACCGCCGTCGCCGCCGAGGACCAGGACCGCCAGCCCGGTCAGCGCCCCGGCGACGGCCAGGACTCCGCCCGCGCCGAGCCGTTCGCCCATCGTGACCCGCGCCCCGATGGCGATGAGGACGGGGCCCGCCCCCATGGTGACGACGGTGCCCACGGCCAGCCCGGTGGCTTCGACGGCGGCGAAGTAGGCGGCCTGGAAGACGGCGAGGGCGACGCCGGTCAGCACGATCCGGGCCAGACGCCGGCCGAGCGGCTCGTCCGGAGCGGGGACGGCGGCGGTGCGCGACCGGCGGCGCAGCAGCGCCCGTACGGCGAGCAGCAGGACCAGCCCGCCGAAGGTGCGCCAGAACGTGAGGGCGAGCGGGCCCAGTCCGCTGCCGCGGTAGAGGAGGGCGGCGGCCGCGCCCGCGGTGCCCCAGGCGGTCGCGGCGAACGTGACGTACAACAGCCCCCGGCCCACGGGAAGGGCGGAGGGAACAGTGGCATGCATGGGAGAGGTGCTCCGGGAAATCCAGGACGGCGTGCTACGCCGTGGAGTGGTCGCGTGGTCCCGTGTGCAGGCAGCGACAAGGGTCTGTCCGGCGCGTCAGGCCCGGACAGGCCCAGGCGGCTCAGGAATCAGCCCGAGCCGGGGGTTCCTCGGAGGCCGCCGCCCGCGTTACGCGGCGGGAGGGGGCAGCACGGTCGAATGCATGATCGATACCCTATGTCGCGGGGAAACCGGCCGACAAGTCGTCCCCGGTCCGGGCCGAGGACGCCGGGGCGGCCGGGGTCTCCGGGGCCCCGCTGCCCCCAACGGCGCTCGCGCCATCGCCCGCCCCCGCTCCGGCCACCCGTACGCTCTCCGTCGTCTTCGGCTTGGCCGACTGCGCGATGAAGGCACCGGTCAGCACCACCACCCCACCGACGATCTGCGGCGCGGAGAGGTGCTCGCCGAGCAGGACCCAGGCCAGCACCGTCGCGATGACGGCCTCCAGACAGGCGACCACCCCGGCCACCTGGGGCGAGAGCCGGCGGATCGACACCACACCGGTGAGGTAGGCCGCCACGGTCGCGATCAGCACGATCCAGGCGAGCAGCAGAACGGCGGGCACCTCGGTTCCGTTCATGTCCGCGCCGCCGCCGAGCACGGCCCAGTCCATGCCCCAGGGGCGGGCGATCGCGGTGAGGAGGACGGCGCCGATCAGCAGGCCGTAGGCGATCACCCCGAGCGGGTCCACCGCATCGTCGCCGTCGGAGCCGTGATCCGAGAGCACGAAGTAGCCGACCTGGCAGCAGGCCGCGCCGAGCGCGAGCGCGAGGCCGAGGACATCGAAACTCAGCCCGGACCAGACCTCGACGACACAGGCCAGCCCGCCGACGGCCAGCACCACGCCGACCGCCGCGGCCCGGGTGACCGGCCGTTTCTGAACGAAGCGGACCCAGCCCAGTACCAGGGCGGGCGACAGATATTCGATGAGCAGCGCGACCCCGACGGGAATACGGGAGAGCGCGGCGAAGTAGCACGCCTGGACGCCGGCGACGGCGAGCAGCCCGTAGCCGACGAGCAGCGCGGGCCGGCGGAGCAGCAGATTCCGGTGGCGCCAGGCGATCGGCAGCATGACGAGCGCCGCCCCGGCCACCCGCAGCCAGGTGACCTGAAGCGGTGCGAGACCGGCGGATATCAGGGGCTTGGCGGCGACGCCCGAACCGCCGAAGGCGAGCGCGGACAGCAGAGCGATACCGAGGCCGGCGCCGCGTCCGCCGGGCGCCCGACGGCGGCGCGCTCCAAGGGCGGGCGATGACTGCTGGGCCCCCATGGGCCCGGAGACTCCCTGGCCCGAGCCGGACGGTGCTGCTGCCGGGCTCCCCGAAGACGCGTGCATCCGGCCATCATGGCAGCCGTCGTCAGCAGTGCAACCCCCGAGACCCCTGTCAGTCCTGGCCGGGGCGCTCCGCGTCGAGACGGTGGGCGAGCCGGGCGGTGTCGACGGAGGCCCGGCGCAGCACCTCGACGGCCCGGGATTCCGGGTCGTCCACCAGAGCGGCGAGCAGGTCGAGGCAGCCCGCGCGGGTGGCGTAGCGGGCATGGGCGCGGTCCAGCGCGCCGTCCAGGGCGGCGGCCGCGGCCGGGGACCATCCGGGGACGGCACCTTCGGCGACCACGGGGACCGCGCCGGAGTCCTCGACGGTGCCGTGCCATTGGAGTCCGTAGCCGATGCTGCGCTGGACGAGATAGCCGAGCAGCCGTGCGACCTGCGGTCCGCCGTCGAAGGCGGCGCGTACGGCGGGATCCGATTCCAGGAGGCCGTGCAGCAGATGCGCGGTGTCGACCTGTCGGTCGCCATCCCGGGTGGCCCGCCTGCGGGCCGCGGATATGACCGACGCGAGCTCTACGGTGAGCCGGGTCTCAAGGTCCTCCGGGGCGGGGCTGTCGCCACCACTGTACGCAGTACGGTTTTGCACAGCACCCACCCCACCAGCCGCTGCGGACCGGAACATCACCGGCGGGAAGCATTTGCGTCTCCCACGCTGGTTGCGCACACCGCCACGCGATCTCATCCTCACGGAGGAGATGTGCGGGAATCATGAAGGTCTGACATATGGCGGCGACGTGACCGCTCACCGGCATCGGTGGGCCACCCACCCGAAAACTGACGGCCCATCAGCAAAGTGCGATCCGCGCTCTTGAACCTTCACCCCGGCGGGGCTACGTTCCGCGGCACCAGCCAGGGATCGTCACCGAAGGGGTGATCGCATGGCCGAAGTCACCGCGCAGGCCCGCATCGAGGCACCGGCCGCGAAGGTCTGGGAGCGACTCACCGACTTCGACTCCTACGGCGAGTGGAACGCCACCCACACCGCCTTCCCCAAGGGCGGCCCGGAATCGCTCCAGGTAGGCGCGGGCTACGAGGAGAACATGAAGCTGATGGGCTTCCCGGCGGAGGTCGCCTGGACCGTGCGGGAACTGGAGCCCGGCCGGCTGCTCGACATCGAGGGCGAGGGCCCGATGGGCGTCAGCCTGGGGATGCGCTACACCCTCACCCCGGACGGCGGGGCGACGGCCGTGCGGATCGACGGGACGTTCACCGGCGCCGCGGTCTCACTGATGGCGGGCAAGCTCAAGGACTCGGCGAGCGCCGCGCTGAACGAGTCTCTGCGCAGGCTCGCCGGCCTGGTCGCCTGACGCTTCGGGGGCCGCCCCTCGCCCCGGCCCCGAAGCCCTCACCTCCGTACACTCCGCGCTCAGTCCTCTTCGGCGAGGATCAGATACAGCTCCTTGCGGGCCTTGTTGACCACCGCCATGGCCTTCTCCCGCTGCTCGGGGGTGCCGGTGGCCCACACCTGCCGGAACGCCTCGACCAGGCCGCCGCCCGCCTTGCGGATCTCGTTCATCGCCTCCCAGTCGACGCCGCGGCCGGCGTCCTCCCAGGGGGCGTCCGAACCGCTGTCGGCCTCGGTGCGCCCGTCGTCGGTCAGCGAGAACAGCTTCTTGCCACCCTCACTGGCGCTGGCGATCAGCCCCTCGTCCTCCAGCAGCTGAAGCGTGGGATAGACGGAGCCGGGGCTGGGCTTCCACGCCCCGCCGCTGCGGTCGGCGATCTCCTGGATCATTTCGTAGCCGTGCATCGGACGGTCCTTGAGGAGCGCCAGGATCGAGGCGCGCACATCGCCGCGGCGCGCCCGGCCGCGCGGTCCGCCGCGCCCCCGGCCACCGCCGAAGGGCGGACCCCCGAAGGGCGGGCCGAACGGGCCGAAGGCCGAGCGCCGCCGCTCCCAGCCGCCCGCGAAGTCGCCGTGGCCGCCATGGCGGCCGGGTCCGCAGTGCCCATGCCGGTGCTCATGTCCGTGTTCTTGTCCTTGGGAACGCATGATGACGTCCTCCATCTCTCTATCGTTGATCGGTCGCGATGCTTCAACGATATATCGGGACTGTTCGTCGAAGCAAGAGCCTGCCGCATCCCGGCAGCGCCTCCAGAGCACACGGCAGGCCACCCGCACCGGCCACTGCGGCTCCGCTTCCGGTCCAGTTCCCCCGAATTGGCCTTGGCCTGCGGCTCTGTGGCATGCCTACGCTCGCGGCCATGAGGATTCGCATCGTCGACGCCTTCAGTGAGCGTCCCTTCGCCGGCAACCCCGCGGGAGTCGTACTCCTCGACTCCGGCGCCTTTCCCGATACGGCCTGGCTCCAGCGGGTCGCCACCGAGGTCAATCTCTCCGAGACCGCCTTCGCACACCCGCTGCCCGCGGGCGGTGACGCCGACTGGGCGTTGCGCTGGCTCACCCCCGCCGCCGAGGTGAACATGTGCGGGCATGCCACTTTGGCCACCGCTCACGTCCTGCACACCACGGGGACGGCCACCGGCACGGTCCGCTTCCGCACCCGCAGCGGGGTGCTGACCACGACGGCCGACGACCGCGGCGCGATCACCATGGACTTCCCGACCGCCCCGCTCACCCCCGTCGAGGTACCGCCGGTGGTCGCGGGCGCGCTGGGCACCGAGATCCGCTCCGCGCACGACACCGGCCCCGATGTCGGCGATCTCCTGGTCGAGCTGGCCGATGAGAAGTCCGTACGGGCGCTGGCCCCGGACCTCAAGGCGCTCGCCGGGCACGGCGGCCGCGGGGTGATCGCCACCGCGCGCGCCGAAGACCCGGACGGCGGCTACGACTTCATCTCACGCTGCTTCTTCCCCGGGATCGGCATCGACGAGGACCCGGTAACGGGCAGCGCGCACACCGCGCTCGCACCGTACTGGTCGGCGCGCCTGGGCCGTGTCTCCCTGGTCGGTCTACAGGGCGCCGCCCGCACCGGCTTCGTACGGACCGAGCTGCGCGGCGACCGTACGCTGCTGACCGGTTCGGCGGTCACGGTGATCGACGGGGAACTACTGGCCACCGACTGAACCGGCCCGCCCGGCGGCGCCCTTGGGGAGGCGCGGCAGGCACCGGCGGTGCCCCTGGGGAGGCGCGGACGGCACCGGCGGTGCCCCGCGCCTCCGCCTCCTCACGGCGTCGGCAGCCACCCCACCCGTCCGGCGAGCAGCGCATAGCCGACGAACGCCACGATGTCGATCAGCGCATGGGCGGCGACCAGCGGGCCGACCCGCCCCCACCGCCGGTAGAGCAGGACGAAGAGCATGCCCATCACCATGTTGCCGACGAAGCCACCGATGCCCTGGTAGAGGTGGTAGGAACCGCGCAGCACCGAGCTGGCCGCGAGTGCCGCGAGTGGCGACCAGCCCAATTGCCCCAGCCTGCGCAGCAGATACCCGACGACGATGACCTCCTCCAGGACGGCGTTCTGCACCGCGGAGGCGATCAGCACCGGGATCTTCCACCACACCGCGGGCAGCGCCTCGGGGACCACCGTCAGATTGAATCCGGCCGCCCGCGCGCCCAGGTACAGCAGCAGACCGCTGCCGCCGATGACGGCCGCCAGCGCGACCCCGCGGCTCAGGTCGAACCCGGGCCGCCGCCGGTCGAAACCGATCGCCCGCAGGCCGCCGGCCCGCTCCCGCAACAACAGATGCGCCACCAGCACCACGGGCACCAGTGCGCTCGCGATACCGAACAGCTGCCAGGCGAGATCCAGCCAGGGCCGGCCGG
Source organism: Streptomyces sp. NPDC127097 (assembly GCF_042724075.1). Lineage (NCBI taxonomy): Bacteria > Bacillati > Actinomycetota > Actinomycetes > Kitasatosporales > Streptomycetaceae > Streptomyces > Streptomyces sp. NPDC127097. The sequence continues at coordinate 99,274 of NZ_JBHXFI010000023.1, forward strand.
GCGCATGGGAGCCGTTGAGCGTCGCCGCCTGGTCCTTGAGACCACCGGGCTTGGTCACCGACCCGATGAAGCTGATCAGCGCCGATACCCCGCTGGCTCCCAGGGAAAGGGCCAGCACGATCCATGTCTCGCTCCGCAGAATGCTTCGGGACGGCTCCGCGAGGAGCCCGTCACCAGGCCCTTGACCTGGAACGTCCGCATCGGCCACGGGACTTGTATCCGACTGCACACTTCCTCCGCTTCCGCATTTACCACCTCGTCGCCGGCACCGCCCCGCTAGGGTCTCGGCAGCAGCTACGAAGATCGCGCACGACAGGCCGGGGACGGGCGCCATCCCGATGGCGCGTTTTCCCCTACCGGCGCATCCCGGTCGAGCTCCGAGAAGGAGAGGCGCTACCGCAATGGGACGACACAGCTTGCCCGACGGCTCCGCATCAGCGCGCACGGGGGCCCGCCGAGGTGCACGTCCCCGCGCACTCGTCCTCGCCACCGGCCTCGTGCTGACCGTCGCCGCCGGCACCGTCGTGGCGCTGGACAGCGGTCTGCTCCCGTTCGGCGGGCCGTGCGGCGGCGACGTGACCCGGCTCGATGTGGCCGCCTCGCCCGATATCGCCCCGGCGGTCAAAGCGGTGGCCAAGTCGGCGCGGGAGGAGGCGGCGCGTACCGACGGCAGATGTCTGGACGTCAGGGTCACCTCGCGGTCCGCCCACGAGATCGCCGACGCCTTCGGACAGCGGCCGGTCGACCCCGAATTCCAGGTCTGGATACCGGATTCGAGCCTCTGGGTGGACCGGGTCGGCGCGGAACGCGGCACTCCGCTGACCACCGCCGGCCTCCTCGCCTCGTCCCCGATCGCACTGGGCGCCGTCCCCCGGGCCGCCAAGTCGCTGGGCTGGCCGGAGAAGACCTACACCTGGACGGAACTGACCCGGGCCACGGCATCCGGCGACGCGCTGCACCTGGGCGTCGCCGACCCGTCCCGCAGCGCCACCGGACTGCTCTCCCTGGCCCGCATCAGCGCCGCCCACACCAAGCAGGCACCGGATCGCGTCACGGCGGACACCCGCACCGCCGCCACCGCGCGGCTGCTCAACCAGCGCGCCGCGGACGGCGACGGGCAGGCCCTGGCCACCCTGCCCCGCGACGGCTCCAGTGCCGAGCAGAGCAATCCGCGCCGCAACCAGGCGCTGCTGCTGTCCGAGCAGGCCGCCTTCACCCACAACACGCGCGCGGACGGCGGGCCGGATCTGGATCTGCTCTACCCCGAGGGCGGCACGGCCCGGCTCGACTACCCCTACACGCTGGTCGACAACAGCGAGACGGACCCGGAACGCTCCCGCGCCGCCAACCGCTTCCTGACCCTGCTGAGCGAGCCCGCCGGACAGCGTGCGCTACGCCGGCTCGGCTTCCGGGCCCCCACCGGGGAGGCGGAACCGAAGGTGGTCGAAGCGGCCGGCGGGCGCGCCCCCCAGCCGTACTCCGCCGCCCCCGCCGAGCCGCCGACGGCGAAGGAACTCCAGGCCCTGATGGGCATGTGGACGATCACGGTGCAAAGCGCCCGGCTCTCCACCGTCGTGGACGCCTCGGCGTCCATGGCCGCCCCGGTACCGGGCCACAGCGGCCGGTCCCGTATGGACCTCGCCAAGAATTCCCTCCTCCAGGCGCTGACGACATTCACGTCGGAGGACGAGATCGGACTGTGGAAGTTCGCCACCTCACTGGACGGCGACAAGGACTATGTCGAGCTCTCCCCCACCGAACGGCTCGGGGGCCGGGACAAGAACGGCAGCACCCACCGCGAAGCGCTCACCGCAGCCTTCGGCGCGCTGGCCCCGGAGCCGCAGGGCGCCACCGGCCTGTACGACACCACGCTCGCCGCGTACGAGAAGGCCCGCTCGGCCTATGCGAGCGGGAAGTTCAACGCGCTGGTCATCCTCACCGACGGCGCCAACGAAGACGCCCACGGCATCGGTCTCGACGCGCTGGTAAACAGGCTGGAGAAGCTCTCCGACCCGAAGCGGCCGGTGCCGCTGATCGCCCTCGCGATCGGCCCGGGGGCCGACACCTCCGCTCTCCAGCGCATCGTGGCTCCGACCGGCGGCTCGACGCACCGGGTCAGCGACCCGTCGCAGATCCACCAGGTGATGCTCAAGGCCATCATGGCGGCGGGCAGCAACGTACCCCGCTGAACGGCTCGCGGCCCCGGCCGGGGCCAGACTTTGACGACACGCCCTACGCCCCTTCCGTCGCCGCCTGCCGTGCTCCCGGTACGGCCGTACGCGCGGCGACCGGCCAGGCGACCGGCCAGGTGTGCACCGGCGTCCCGGTGTGCATCAGCTCGCTGTAGCGCCGGGTCATCGCGGCGAGCGCGGCGTCCCGGTCCAGGCCCTGGCGCCGGGCGTGGTGGAAGGCCGCGGCCTGCCAGGACGCCCCGTTCACCCGGCGCCGGCAGCGCTCGTCGATGATGCCGAGATAGTGGTCCCGGTCGGCCGGCTCCACCCCCCAGGCATCCAGCCCGCGGGCCGCCAGCGGCAGCAGCTCCTCGCGGACGAGCCGTACGGCCGGGATTTCGGCGGTACCGCCCGCCCGCCCGGGACGCGGCCACTCCAGGGCGGCCTCGATGCCGTACCGGCAGGCGGTGTCGAAGTTGCGGGCCGCGGCGGCGAACGGGAGCCGCGACCACACGGGGCGCGGCTCCTCGGCCAGGGCCCGCACCAGGCCGTAGTAGAAGGCGGTGTTGGCGATGACGTCCGTGACGGTGGGGCCGGCCGGCAGCACCCGGTTCTCGACCCTGAGGTGGGCGACGCCGTCCGCGACCGCGTAGACGGGGCGGTTCCAGCGGTAGACCGTGCCGTTGTGCAGGACCAGTTCGGCCAGGTCGGGTACCCCGCCCTCATCGAGGATCCGCAGCGGCTCCTGGGCCCCGCACACCGGCAGCAGCGGCGGGAAGTACCGCACGTTCTCCTCGAACAGGTCGTACGCGGAGTCGATCCAGCGCTCCCCGAACCAGGTGCGGGGGCGCACCCCTTGGGCTTGCAGCTCGGGCGAGCGGGTATCGGTGGCCTGCTGGAAGACCGGCGGCCGGGACTCCCGCCACAGCTCACGGCCGAACAGGAACGGCGAGTTGGCGCCGACCGCGACCTGTACCGCGGCGATGGCCTGTGCCGCGTTCCAGACAGCGGCGAAGCGGCCCGGTGTCACCTGGAGATGCAGCTGGACCGACGTACAGGCGGCTTCCGGGGCGATCGAGGGCGAGCGGGAGACCAGGTGCTCGACGCCGCGGATGTCCAGGGCGAAGTCCTCGCCGCGGGCGGCGCGCATCTGGTCGTTGAGCAGCACGTAGCGGTCGTTCTCGGAGAGGCTGGCGGCCGTGAGGTCGGTGGCGTGCAGCGTCGGCAGAATACCGATCATCACGATCCTGGCGGCGACCTCCCGGGCCTTCCTTTCCGCATAGCCGAGTCCCGTACGGAGTTCCTCGGCAAGCTGGTCCAGCACCCGGCCGCTCAGGCGGTGCGGCAGGATGTTGACCTCAAGGTTGCACTGGGCGAGTTCGGTCTGGAAATCACCGCTGGCGATGCGCTCCAGTACTTGAGAGTTCATCATGCGGGGCAGCCCGTCGGCGCCGGCAAGATTGAGTTCGATCTCCAGACCCATGAGATTCTTGGGCCGGTCGAACCTCTTCTCCACCAGGATCCTGTGCAATCCGTCAAGACAGTCGTGCAGCTTTCTTCGATAACGCTCCCGGTCCGCCAGGTCGATCCCGTCCGCGGCGACCTTCTCCCCCATCGAAGGGTCCCTCCTCGAGTGAACAGCCCGCGGCCACGGGCCGCTTGGGGCCGTCCCCGACACCGCCGGGGCTCGCGCTACGGTCGATGATGCCCCGGCAATCTGATCAATAACGCGGCGGGGGCACGCCGGTGCCGATAGGCTCGAAGTGATGCAGCGTCCGGCACTGCCCATAGGCATATCCGCGAGGCACTCGCCCATGGCATTTCGCTCGTGAGAAACCACAACGAGTTCCGGCCTACCACGCCGGCAAGGAAATACAAGGCGGCATCCATAAAACGCCGCACAAAGTGGTGGAAAGCGCCACGCGCAGCGGTCCGGATTTCACCTTGCCGGAAATCCACAAGGCCGGTAGCCGAAACACTTTCAGAACATACGTCGTATAAACTCCGCTTACGAGGCAGAGACTTGGCGCCCAGCGTCTCGGTGCTCTCACCGACACCGGGCTCAGCGGCTGCCCCCGCCCGGGCCGCCGCCCCGGCCGGCCACGCTCTGACCCTGCCGCAAACAACGCCGTTTGCACCCGCCACGCCGCACCGTGTCTCCCAAGTGAGAGGCGACCCACCATGCCGCTGCACCTCCCCCCTGCCCCCGCACCCGCCCTGCGCAGCGTTCTCGCCGCTCTCGGCTCGCCCACCGCGGTCGGCGAGGCCCCGGTCCCCGCGTTGCGCGCCCATCAGGGTCCGCTCAGCCCCGACCACCCGCTGCCCGTCCATGTCTGGGACGACGTCAGCCGGGCCGGCGGCGCCCCGCACACCCGACTGGCCGGATGGCGCTTCCTGGTCCGCGGCGGGGAGCGGGCCGTGGCGACCGCCGAGGCGGTGCACACCGCGGACGGCTGGACCTTCGGGCGCTTCTGCGGCGGCCCCTACGTCACCGCGACCGAGCAGGCACTGGCACAGGCCGAGTCACTCGCCACGCCCTACCAGCCGCGACTGCTCTCCGTCCCGGAGCTGTACATGCTCACCCTGTGGCTGCATCACGACGTCACCTCCGACGGCGCCCAGGGGCTGCCCGCGCCCGGTGACCTGCTGGTACCGCTGGCGCCCGCCCCGCCGGGTATCGCCGCACACCGTCCGCAGCGCATCGCCGATCTCCTCCCCCGGCTCACCCTGCGGCTCACGCCCGCCCCGCTCCTCGCCGAACCCGCCTGATCCACCGGCGCCGACGCGGATTCCCGTGCCGCTTCCGGCGCCCGCCGCCCCGCCCGAGCAGGCCCCGCGACCCCGTCCGGTCACGGGGCGCTCTGTCGTGCTCACCCAGGCGGCCTAGTCCGCGGATACCACTCCCAACCCTCTTGGGGAGGAGTGCAATTGGGAGCAACCGCCCGCATGGGTGACGCGTCCCTACCGAGTGAGTACCGCTGCTGCGAAATCCCTGCGGAATCCCGTCCGTGGGGCAACACTGGGACCGACCGACAGAAACGGGGGAGCGGCCATGAACACCTCATCGAGCCGCACGACGACGTTCACTTCACCGCAGCGAAAGACAACTTCCATGTGTCAGCACCAACCGCCCTGCCCGTCCGCAGACTCCACCGACCGGGAGGCCGCACACCTTGTGGCGCACCATCCGGAGCAGGGCTGGAGCCTGCTCTGCAACGGCGTCCTGCTCTTCGAGGACACCGGTGAGCTGCTCCCCGACGGGCAGGTCATCGCCCCGCACCGCGCCCGGGTCATCGCCGCTGCCTGACCCGCGGCGCACGCCACGTACCACAGGGCCCCCGGCAGATCTGCCGAGGGCCCTTGATGCTGCCGTGACTCAGTTGTCGTACTCCTCCAGCGGCGGGCAGGAGCAGACCAGGTTACGGTCGCCGAAGGCACCGTCGATGCGGCGCACCGGCGGCCAGTACTTCTCCGCGACGGCGACACCGGCCGGGAAGACGGCCTCCTCACGGGAGTACGGGTGCGCCCAGTCGCCGCCCAGCGCGCCCGCGGTGTGCGGGGCGTTGCGCAGCGGGTTGTCGTCCTTGTCCCACTCCCCCGAGCCGACCTTCTCGATCTCCGCGCGGATGGCGATCATCGCGTCGCAGAACCGGTCCAACTCGGCGAGGTCCTCGCTCTCGGTCGGCTCGATCATCAGCGTGCCGGCCACGGGGAACGACATCGTCGGCGCGTGGAAGCCGTAGTCGATCAGCCGCTTGGCCACATCGTCGATGCTCACCCCGGTCGCCTTGGTCAGCGGCCGGACGTCGATGATGCACTCGTGCGCCACCAGGCCACCGGGGCCGGTGTAGAGCACCGGGTAGTGCGGCTCCAGCCGCTTGGCGATGTAGTTGGCGCTGAGGACCGCCACCTGGGTGGCGCGCTTGAGGCCGTCGCCGCCCATCAGCCGGACGTACGCCCAGGAGATCGGCAGGATGCCCGCCGAGCCCCAGGGAGCCGCGGAGATCGGCCCGACGCCCGTCTCCGGGCCCGCGGTGGGCTGAAGCGGGTGGTTGGGCAGATACGGCGCCAGGTGGGCGCGCACGCCGACCGGGCCGACACCGGGGCCACCGCCGCCGTGCGGGATGCAGAAGGTCTTGTGCAGGTTCAGATGCGAGACATCGCCGCCGAACTTGCCGGGCTCGGCGAGCCCGACCAGCGCATTGAGGTTGGCGCCGTCCACGTAGACCTGACCGCCGGCCTCGTGCACCGCGGCGCAGATCTGGGTGATGTGCTCCTCGAACACGCCGTGCGTGGAGGGGTAGGTCACCATCAGGACCGCGAGCTCGTCCCGGTGCTTCTCGATCTTGGCGTGCAGATCGTCGGTGTCGACCTCGCCGTCCTCACCGGTCTTGACGACGACGACCTTCATTCCGGCCATCACGGCGCTGGCGGCGTTGGTGCCGTGCGCCGAGGACGGGATCAGGCAGACCGTGCGCTGCTCGTCGCCGTTGGCGCGGTGGTAGGCGCGGACGGCCAGCAGACCGGCCAGCTCGCCCTGTGAGCCGGCGTTCGGCTGGATGGAGACCTTGTCGTAGCCGGTGACCGTGGCCAGCCGCTCCTCCAGCTCCTGGATCAGCGTGAGGTAGCCCTGGGCCTGGTCGGCCGGCGCGAACGGGTGCAGCTGACCGAACGCGGGCCAGGTGACCGGCTCCATCTCGGTGGTGGCGTTCAGCTTCATCGTGCAGGAGCCGAGCGGGATCATGCCGCGGTCCAGCGCGTAGTCCTTGTCGGCGAGGGTGCGCAGGTAGCGCAGCATCGCGGTCTCGGAGCGGTACTCGTGGAAGACCGGGTGGGCGAGGTAGTCGTCGGTGCGCAGCAGCCCCTGCGGCAGCACGTCGGCAACGGCCGCGTCCAGCTGCTCGACGTCGCCGGACACCCCGAAGGCGGCCCAGACGCCGGCCAGCTGCGCCCGCCCGGTGGTCTCGTCACAGGCGATGCCGACCAGGTCCGCGTCGATCTGCCGGAGGTTGACACCGGCCTCGCGGGCGGCGGCGACGACCTCGGCGGCCCGGCCGGGCACCCGCGCGGTCAGCGTGTCGAAGTACGTGCCGTGCGCGATCTCCACCCCGCCGGCCCGCAGGCCCTCGGCGAGGACCGCGGCGTAGCGGTGGGTGCGCCGGGCGATGGTCCGCAGGCCCTCGGGGCCGTGGTAGACCGCGTACATCCCGGCCATGACGGCGAGCAGCACCTGCGCGGTGCAGATGTTGCTGGTGGCCTTCTCCCGGCGGATGTGCTGCTCACGGGTCTGAAGCGCCAGCCGGTATGCCTTGTTGCCGTCGGCGTCGACGGAGACGCCCACCAGACGGCCGGGCAGGCTGCGGGCGAACTGGTCACGGACGGCCATGAAGCCGGCGTGCGGCCCGCCGAAGCCCATCGGGACACCGAAGCGCTGGGTGGTGCCGACCGCGATGTCCGCACCGAGCTCACCGGGCGAGGTGAGCAGAGTCAGGGCGAGCAGATCGGCGGCGACGGTGACGATCGCGCCCAGCTCGTGCGCCTGCTCGATGACGGCGCGGGGGTCCCGCACGGCGCCGGAGGCACCCGGGTACTGAAGCAGCACGCCGAAGACCCCGCGCTCGGCGATCTCGGCCGGAATGCCGTCGGACAGATCCGCGACGACGACCTCGACGCCGGTGGGCTCCGCCCGGGTCTCGATCACGGCGATGGTCTGCGGCAGACAGTCGGCGTCGACCAGGAAGACGCCCTGCTTGACCTTGCCGACCCGGCGGGAGAGCGCCATCGCCTCGGCGGCGGCGGTGCCCTCGTCCAGCAGCGAAGCACCGGAGGTGGGCAGTCCGGTCAGGTCGGCGACCATCGTCTGGAAGTTCAGCAGCGCCTCCAGGCGGCCCTGCGAGATCTCCGGCTGGTAGGGCGTGTACGCCGTGTACCAGGCCGGGTTCTCCATGACGTTGCGCAGGATCACCGGCGGGGTGAACGTGCCGTAGTAGCCGAGACCGATCATGGACGCCAGGACCTCGTTGCGGTCCGCCAGGCCCTTCAGCTCCTGGAGCACCTCGGCCTCGGTACGGGCCTGCGGCAGGCCGAGGGCCTCGGCGCTCTTGATCACATCGGGTACGGCGGCGGCGGTGAGCTCGTCCAGCGACCCGAATCCGATGTGCGCGAGCATCTTCGCCTGCGCCGCGTGGTCGGGACCGATGTGCCGGCGCTCGAAGGGGGTGCCGCGTTCCAGCTCGGTCAAGGAGATGCGATTGGTGGTCATCTGCGGGGGCCTCCTGGTCGGTACGACCTACGAGGGGCACCACGGCACGGGTGCCCGGACGGCCTCCCCCTCTGTCATTCAACCTGAGAGCTTCACCGGCCCGCGGGTGGCGGCCCGGCTTTCACCGTCGGTGAGGAGGGGTCCCGGCGCTGTGCCTTCCGTGGCCCGCCCTGCTTTCCAGAGTGACCTCGTCCATGCGGTACGTGTGCCTGAGAGATTCCGGGGAGGATTTGCTCCTTCGGCGCCCTGGTCGCGAACGACAAGGACTCTCCCGCACGGGGTCTGCGGCCAATCGCCAGCCTACCAGCGTGGCTCTCGAAGGATCCTTCGAGTGGCCAGGGCATGAAATGTGCCGTTTGGTAGTTGTCACAGGGCAGTTGCGACCAATTGGAGGGGCCGTGCAAACCGATATCGATCCCCGAAGCCTGATCGGCCGCAAAGCGTTCGACCGTAACGGCGCGAAAATAGGGACCATCGACGAGGTCTACCTCGACGATGCGACGGGGGAACCGGAGTGGGCGGCCGTACGCACCGGACTCTTCAGCCGGGATGCGTTCGTCCCTCTGGAGCCCAGCAAAATGGTCGGTGAGGGCCTGCACATTCCTTACGACCGCAAGCTGATCAAGGACGCGCCGGACTTCGGCGTGGGCCGCCATCTCTCCCCTGAGCAGGAACTTCAGCTCTATCACCACTACCGCCTGGATATTTCTTCCCCGACCGATCCGGTGTCTCCCGGCTCCGGCGACAAGAACTTCGGCAAGATCGCCGGCTCGGACGACTGACCGCCGGCCGGCGCCCCGCCCACCAGCGGCAGGGGCTCCCCCGGCCGCAGCGCCGGATCGTCGACAGCAAAGGTCCGCACCCTCCCCGGTGCGGACCATGGCGTTTCGAAGCGTACGGTCACTCTCCCCACCCCGCTCCCCTGCACCCAGCCCGCGCCGTACTCGTCGTGGACCACGTCCAGCCCCGGATGCCAGCGCCGCGGCCGCTCCTCCTCGGCCTCCTGCGGCTCCCGCTCCCCGGCGGCCTGCTCCAGCGCCGCCGCGGTCGCGGCCTCCGCCGCCTCCCGCTCCGTCGCCAGCTGGGCGAACAGATCCTCCTGTGTGAAGTCCGCCAGCCCGCTGACACCCACACCCAGCAGCCGCACCCCGCCGGTGGTGTCCACCGTCTCCAGCAGGCGCACAGCGGCCTCCCGTATCACCGCCGGGTCGTCGGTGGGCCCCCTGAGCGTCTCGGAACGGGTCAGCGTCGAGAAGTCGTAGTTCCGCACCTTGATGACCACCGTGCGCCCGGAGCGCCCGGCCGCTCGCAGCCGCTGTACGCAGCGGTCCGCCAGCCGCAGCACCTCGTTCCGCACCCGCGTCCGGTCGGTCAGATCCACCTCGAAGGTGTCCTCGACGGAGATGGATTTCGCGTCCCGCTCGGCCACCACGGGCCGGTCGTCCTGCCCCAGCGCCATCGCGTACAGCCCCGCGCCGTGTGCCTTGCCCAGCAGCCGCACCAGCTCGGCCTCACCGGCCTCCGCGGTCTCCGCGACGGTGTGGATCCCGGCCCGGCGCAGCGTCTCGGCCGTCGCGGGACCCACCCCGGGCAGCGTCCGCACCGTCATCGGCCCCAGCAGCTCCCGTTCGGTGCCCGGCTCGATCACCACCAGCCCGTTCGGCTTGGCCGCCTCCGACGCGATCTTCGCCAGCATCTTGGCCCCGGCCAGCCCCACCGAGCCGGTCAGACCCGTCGCCGACCGGATGTCCCGCCGCAGCTGCTCCCCCACGGCGCGGACGGCCGCCGTCTCGGCCGGCACCCCACCCGCCTCCAGGTCGACGAACGCCTCGTCCAGGCTCAGCGGCTCCACCAGCGGCGACAGCGCATGCAGCAGCTCCATCACCACCTCACTCACTTGGCGGTAGAGCGTGAAGCGAGGACTGAGATAGGCGGCGTTGGGGCACAGCCGACGCGCCTGGGCCGTCGGCATCGCGGAGCGGACCCCGAAGACCCGGGCTTCGTACGAGGCCGTGGAGACCACGCCACGCACGCCGACCCCGCCGACCACCACGGGCTTGCCGCGCAGACTCGGCTTGGCCGCCTGCTCGGCGGCCGCGAAGAACGCATCCATGTCCAGATGCAGGATCGTCGGGGCAGGTCTCACATCTCCGATGCTGCCCCATGCCACTGACAATCGGCCCGATGCCGGGCCGCACGCTCCGCCGGGGCCTCAGCCCGCCCGGTTGCGCCGCCGTGCCAGCTCGTCGTGCGGGTTCTTCCCGACCAGCGTCTCGCCGGTGTCCACCCGCTCCCCGTGGAGCTGCGACAGCGCACCCTCCACGTCCCGCCACACGACGCCCACGGCGATCCCGAAGACGCCCTGGCCGCCCTGGAGCAGGTCCACGACCTGGTCGGGCGAGGTGCACTCGTAGACCGTCGCGCCATCGCTCATCAGCGTCATCCGCGTCAGATCCGCCAGCCCGCGCGAGCGCAGGTGCTGGACGGCGGTGCGGATGTTCTGGAGCGACACCCCGGTGTCCAGCAGCCGCTTGACGATCTTCAGGACCACGACGTCCCGGAAGCTGTAGAGCCGCTGGGTGCCGGAGCCATAGGCCGGCCGGATGCTCGGCTCCACCAGGCCCGTACGCGCCCAGTAGTCGAGCTGCCGGTAAGTGATGCCCGCTGCCGCACAGGCGGTCGGGCCGCGATAGCCGATGTTCTGCGCCTCGCAGTCCCCCGACACCGCCGCGGCCGGTGCCGGGGCAGGGTTCGCTGCTGCGCCCGAGTGGAGCGGCAACGCCCCTTCCGCCGCCATACCGTCGCCGGTGATTGCCACGCCGCCCTCCGTCCTCCACGTCCCGGACGGGACCTGCCACATCGACGGTATGCAGTCACTCGGGGTGCGTCAACGATCGCCGCGCTCGCCACGCCGAGTGATAATCACCCTACGAGTGGTTTCTCGTGACCTCGCGCGGGGAAGGGCTGACTGTTTGGCCGGAAACAGGCGGTTCGCCTGGCCGATATCACTGGCTGTTGGTCCCGAAGTCCTCGGGCGAGATCTGGTCGAGGAACTCGCGGAACTTCTCCACCTCGTCCTCCTGCTCGTCCGGGATGGCGATCCCCGCGTCGTCCAGCACACCGTCGGTACCGAAGATCGGCGTTCCGGTGCGCAAGGCCAGCGCTATCGCGTCCGACGGGCGCGCACTGACCTCGACCCCGCTCGCGAAGACGAGTTCGGCATAGAAAACCCCCTCGCGCAGATCCGTGATGCGGACCTGCGTCAGTTCCTGGCCCACCGCTTCGAGCACGTCCTTGAAGAGGTCATGCGTCAGCGGCCTGGCAGGGACCATGCCCTGCTGGGCGAAGGCGATGGCGGTGGCCTCCCCTGGCCCGATCCAAATGGGCAAGTATCGGTCGCCTCCCACCTCCCGCAGGAGCACGATCGGTTGGCTGGAAGGCATTTCCACCCGGACACCCACGACGTCGAGCTCGTTCACACAGCAACCCTAGGACGTGCCCGGCAGGTTTGGGTAGTCGGGCACTCGTTTGCTAGCTATAGCCGGACCCGCAGAGCGCTCTGCACCAAGGCCGCATGCAGCCGTACGGACAGCGTTGCCAGCTCCCTGGCGGTGGCTTCGGCATGCGCCCTGGTCTGCGGGTTACGGTGCCGCCGAAGGGGTGCAACGACCTGCTCGACCAGGCCCGCCTCGCGCTCGGCCGCCGCCTTCACCGCGCGCAGATGCCGCGGCTCCAGACCGAAACGGCCCAGGTCCGCGACAAGTTTGGCCACCGTGACGGCCTCGATGTCGTATCCGCCGTCGTCATGGGGGACGATGAGTCCGTACGACTCCCAGTCGGCGAGCGCCGCCTCGTCCACCTCCGCGGCGGCCAGCAGCTCGGCCCGGCCGATCCGGGCAGCCGTGGGACGCTCCGTACCCGGGTGGTGCACGCCCTCGACCAGATCCCGGGAGGGTGCGGCCGGGGCCGGCAGCGGCATCTGCTCACCGCGCTCCAGGGCGTCCAGATGCTCCCGGATGACCTTGAGCGGCAGATAGTGGTCCCGCTGCATCCGCAGGACGGCGGCCAGCCGCTGGACGTCCGCCTGCGTGAATTTGCGGTATCCGGAAGGCGTGCGCTTCGGCTCGACCAGCCCCTCGGCCTCCAGGAAGCGAATCTTGGAGATGGTGACCTCGGGAAACTCCTCGTGCAGCAGGGTGAGCACCGTACCGATGCTCACCGGCTTGCCGTCCGAGGAGGCGGCACCGGCAGAGCCGGCGCCGCCTTTCGGTGTATCGCGCATATGCCTTCCCCGGCCGGTCAGATACCGGCGCCTCGCTGGCTCGCGTAGAAGACCAGTCGGAACTTGCCGATCTGGACCTCGTCGCCGGTGGCGAGGGCAACGGAGTCGATCCGCTCACGGTTGACGTAGGTGCCGTTCAGGCTGCCCACGTCGGCGACCGTGAAGAGACCGTCCGGACCGCGACGGAATTCCACATGACGGCGCGAGACCGTCACATCGTCGAGGAAGATGTCGCCCTGCGGATGCCGGCCTGCGGTGGTCAGCTCACTGTCCAGCAGGAAGCGGCTGCCCGCATTCGGACCCCGGCGGACGACCAGCAGCGCCGACCCCAACGGGAGAGCATCCACGGCCGCCTGGGCCTCGGGGGACAGCGACGGTGCCAGATTCTGGCCCGTGGTCTCCGAGTCGTAGGCTTCCAGCCCCGAAATGGAGATGGTCGACGTCGTCTCCGACGGCCGCTCGGGCTGGGCGCCCGCACGCAGTGGCGCACCACAGTTGGAGCAGAACCGGCTCGCCTCGGCGTTCTGGTTCCCACACCTCGTACAAACCGGCAAGGCCGACCCTCCACCCGTGTGTGCGGCTGATGGTTCCTGGGAACCTATGCGGCCGGCACCGGAGGGGTCAACAGAACCCGCGCCGTACCCCCCGGACGGACCGCTGACCTCATCACGGAAGAGCGGACGGTCCTCGGCCGTACCGCTCTCGTCGGGCTGGCGCGGAGCGCGGTGCCGCGCGGAGCCGCTGCCACCCTCCTGGCGTGCGCTCTTGCCGAACAGCTTTCCAAACAACTTCACGGGCGATTCCCCTTGAACGAAATAGACCCGCCCGTGGGGCAGGACGAACCCTCGATGCACACACCGACCCATCCGGACATCCTGTGAACGTCCGTGGCCTTCAGACAGTTTCCACCACACACCACACGCACGGTGCGTCGACCCCCCGCTACCTCATGCCCTTCCCGGGCACTCGACATACGTGCACGCCTCACTGAGATGACAACCGAGCGTAGTCAGGCCGCTTCGCCTCTCGCAAGGCGTCCACAATGATCTTCCTCTCACGGGTCACAGACACCTTGGCCTGCTCCTTTTCCAGCGTCTGGACCACCCCGCCGGGAATGTTCAGCGCCGGTTCCAAATCCTCCGGCTTGCCGATGACCTTGAAGCGGAACGGCTGCATGACGCGCTTGCCGTCGATCTCCACGCCACCCCGGACGTCCGAGAGATAGCTGTCCGCGACGACCCGGACATCGTTGACCTGGATGGCCTCCGCGCCGGCCGCCCGCAGCTCCTGGATGGTGTCCAGCAGCTTGTCCGCCTCGACGGAGTGCGTCGGGTCGTCGATGGTCAGGTTGATGCCGGGCCCTTGCGCCGCGACGGTCCCGGCCAGCACGCCCAGCTGCTGTTCCTTCTCCACGGTCTGCTTACGGGCCTCCTCGGCCTGGTCCGAGCTGTTCGCCAGCTCGGTCTTCTGCCCTTCCAGACGCCGCTGTTCGTCGGTCAACCGCTGGGAGCGATTGTCCAGCTCGTCCAGAATGCGCACCAAGTCCTCCTGGCGCGCACCTCGCAGCGCACTGCTGTCACTTGTGGAACGTACCTGAATCGCCAGGCCGAGACCGAGGATGAACAGGAGCAGCGCAACGATCAGTTGAGCACGGGTCAGCCGCGGCGGCCACAGGCTTGCCACCAGCCGCTCCCGACCGGTCTTCGGGCGTTCCGCACTTCCGTCGTCCTCGGCAACGACGTCCGGAGTCGAGGAGTCTGCCCCTTTGCCCTGCTTCTGTCCAGCACTGTCCGATTCTTGAGCTTCGGCTTCGTCACCGGGCTCCGCCGGCTCGGGAGTCTCCCGGCTCTCGGGCGGCATCGGCCGACGGCCGGCCGGCCCGCGGTCCTGGTCCGGCTCCGGCCGCTCCGCCTTCTTTGACGGCTCCGGCTTCTGCTCCGGTTCCCGCTTCTCTTCCTGCTCCGGGGTCTTCTCCGGCTCCGGCGTCTCGTCCGCGGTCATTCGCCTCACGCCCTGAAGACGTGCCGTCGGATCGCGGCCGCGTTGGAGAAGATCCGGATACCCAGCACCACGACGACGCCGGTGGAAAGTTGGGCACCGACGCCCAACTTGTCGCCGAGGAAGACGATCAGCGCGGCGACGACGACGTTCGACAGGAAGGAGACCACGAAGACCTTGTCGTCGAAGATGCCGTCCAGCATGGCGCGCAGACCGCCGAACACGGCATCCAGCGCCGCGACGACAGCGATCGGCAAGTAGGGCTCGACCACCGTCGGCACCACGGGTCGGACGACAAGCCCGACCACGACTCCCACGATGAGGCCCAATACGGCGATCACGATGTGCCCTTCCCTGTGTCGGCGCCGTCCGCCTTGGCGGCACCGGCCTGCGGCTTTGCGGTACGTACGATCAAGCTGGGCGCGGGCGGCAGCGTGACCTCGTTCTCAGCGGAAATCCTGGTGCGCACGCCGTAGTTCTCCTGAAGCACATGGAGGTACTGACCATCGGCGCTGTCCTGGAACGCGGTGCTCAGCCGCTGCCCGTCCCCCACCGCCAGCACCGTATAAGGCGGCGCCAGTGGCTTGTTGTCGACCAGTATGGCGTCTCCCGCGGCTCTGATCGCCGAGAGTGACGTAAGCCGCTGTCCATTGACGGAGATGGCCTCCGCACCGGACGCCCACAGGCCGTTGACGACGCGTTGCATATCCCTGTCGCGTACCCGCCCGGTGTCCGAAAAACCACTGCTCTCACGCGGACCGCCGCCGCTGGACGCCGCGCCCTTCGCATCGTCCACGACGAGCTTCACGCCGGGTCCGGTGACCTGCGTCGAGCCGGACAGCAGGGCCAGCAGCTCGGCCTTGTCGCCGCCGTGCTTCTTCAGCGCCTCGCGCTGCATTCTGCTGACGTCGTCCCGGAGCGCGTCGACCCGCTTCTGCTGCCGGTCCGCCTCGCCGGTGCCCTTCTGGATGCGGTTGATCAGTTCCTCGCGCTCCTTGGCGAGCGTCGGTGCTGATATCCGCGCCTGCGCCGCCCCTACGGTCACCACGAGCGCGGCCAGCACCAAACCGGCCGCGAGGCCCATTTTCGCCCGCAAGGTCCGCGGCAGGCCCCGCACCCCGGTCTCGGACTTCCGTGCGGCGGCCTCGGCGTATCCGTCGTCGAGACTGTGATCCATCACGTTGGTCAGCAGCGACATGGACGCATCGGGGCGCGCGGCCGGCGTGTTCGGGTTGCTCCGATCGGGGCGCTGCTGCGACATGCCGCACATCGTCGCACGTCGGCCGCGCGGTCTCCCAATGGCCCCACCGGCGTGCCGATTCACGGCCCGCCGGTGGGGCGCCGGTCAGCGTCCTGCGCTGTCCACTACGGCGGACCACTCGTCCAGCAGCTGCTGAGCGGAGGTGTCATCCGGCCCTTCCGCCCACAGGTGCGTGACCGCCTCCGCGGGGTCCGGCAGCACCAGAACCCAACGGCCGT
Source organism: Streptomyces sp. NPDC127097 (assembly GCF_042724075.1). Lineage (NCBI taxonomy): Bacteria > Bacillati > Actinomycetota > Actinomycetes > Kitasatosporales > Streptomycetaceae > Streptomyces > Streptomyces sp. NPDC127097. The sequence continues at coordinate 115,466 of NZ_JBHXFI010000023.1, forward strand.
CGGCCTCCACCACCCGTACGCCGTCGGTGGTGTCCACGTGCCGGTCGCCGGCGGCCTCGACGACGTGCCGCATGACCAGGCCCTTGACCGCCCACGGAGTGGCCAGGTCACGGCGCTGGACATGCGCCCGCGGGATCCGTGCGTCGATCTGGCTGAGCGTGAGCTGGGTACGGGCGACCAGGCCGATCAGCCGGACGAACGCGGCCGCGCCGTCGAAGACGCTGCTGAACTCCGGAATGATGAAGCCGCCCATGCCGTCCCCGCCGAAGACCGTGCCGTCGGCGCGGCCCACCCGGGTCATGTCGTCGGGCGAGGTGGTCGTCCACTCCACCTGCGTCCCGTGATACGCGGCCACCTGCTCGGCGATGCGAGTGGTGGTCACCGGCAGCGCCACCCGGCCGGAACGCCGCTCGGCCGCGACCAGATCCAGCATGACCAGCAGCGCGCGGTCGTCCTCGATGATCCGGCCGCGCTCGTCCACGAGGGAGAGCCGCTCGCCGACGGGGTCGAAGCGCACGCCGAAGGCGGCCCGCGCCGAGGCCACGATCTCGCCGAGCCGGACGAGCCCGGCACGCCGGGCGTCGGCGGTCTCGGTCGGCCGGGATTCGTGCAGCCCGGGGTTGATGGTCAGGGAGTCGACGCCGAGCCGTCCGAGAAGGCTGGGCAGGACCAGGCCCGCGCTGCCGTTGGAGGCGTCCACGACGACCTTCAGCCCGGACTCGCCGATGCCCGTGGTGTCCACGGCCCGCAGCAGGGATCCCGTGTAGGAGTCGAAGACGCTGGCCGGGAAAATCAGATCACCGATCTCGCCGGGGAAGGCGCGACGGTATTCCTGGCGGGCGAAGACCCGGTCGAGCTTGCGCTGCTTGGCCTGTGAAAGGTCGGCGCCCCGCTCGTCGAAGAACATGATGTCCACCGAGTCCGGCACCCCGGGCGTCGTACGGATCATGATTCCGCCGGCGCTGCCCCGCGCCGTCTGCTGGCGGGCGACGGGCAGCGGGACGTTTTCCAGGTCCCGTACGTCGATGGCACTGGCCTGAAGCGCGGAGATCACGGCGCGTTTGAGCGCACGGGCACCACGGGAGTGGTCGCGCGCGGTGGTGACCGTGGAGCCCTTCTTGAGGGTGGTGGCGTACGCACCCGCGAGCCGCACCGCGAGTTCCGGGGTGATCTCGACGTTGAGGATGCCGGACACCCCGCGGGCACCGAAGAGATGCGCCTGGCCGCGGGACTCCCAGATCACCGAGGTATTGACGAACGCGCCGGCCTCGATGGTCTTGAACGGATAGACCCGCACATTCCCCTGGACGATCGACTCTTCACCGATCAGGCATTCATCACCGATGACGGCGCCGTCCTCGATCCGGGAGGCCCGCATGATGTCGGTGTTCTTGCCGATCACGCAGCCGCGCAGATTGCTCTGCTGGCCGATATAGACGTTGTCGTGCACGACGGCCCGGTGCAGGAACGCACCGCTCTTGACGACGACATTGGAGCCGACGACGGTGTGCTCCCGTAGCTCCACCCCGGCTTCGATCTTGGCGTAGTCGCCGATGTACAGCGGGCCGCGCAGCACCGCGTCGGGGTGGACCTCGGCGCCCTCCGCGACCCATACGCCCGGCGAGATCTCGAATCCGTCGATTTCCACATCGACCTTGCCTTCGAGCACATCGGCCTGGGCCTTCACATAGCTCTCGTGCGTACCGACGTCTTCCCAGTAGCCCTCGGCGATATAGCCGTAGATCGGCTTGCCTTCCTTCATGAGCTGCGGAAAGACATCCCCGGACCAGTCGACCGGCACATCGGGCTCGAAATAGTCGAAGACCTCCGGCTCCATGACGTAGATGCCGGTGTTGACGGTGTCCGAGAAGACCTGACCCCAGGTGGGCTTTTCCAGGAAGCGCTCGACCTTGCCGGCCTCGTCGACGATGGTGATGCCGAACTCAAGCGGATTGGGGACCCGCGTGAGGCAGACGGTGACAAGGGCGCCCTTTTCCTTGTGGAACCGGATCAGATCCGTGAGGTCGAAGTCGGTGAGGGCGTCACCGGAGATGACGAGGAAGGCATCGTCCTTGAGGGCTTCCTCGGCGTTCTTCACGCTGCCCGCGGTGCCCAGCGGCTTTTCCTCATTGGCGTAGGTGAGCTCCATTCCGAGCTCTTCTCCGTCGCCGAAATAGTTCTTGACGAGGGAGGCAAGGAATTGCACGGTCACGACGGTCTCGTTGAGACCATGCCGCTTCAGCAGCCTGAGCACATGCTCCATGATCGGCCTATTGACGACCGGAAGCAGGGGCTTGGGCATGCTGGAGGTCATGGGGCGAAGGCGTGTTCCTTCGCCACCGGCCATCACAACGGCCTTCATGTCGGAAGCGTCCTCCTCTAAGAGACGACGGTCTTGCCGACTTCACTTGTCCAGCTCGCCCACTGTTCCTGTTATCGCATACGGGCGCCGGGCCTTGGCACCAGCTGCCGGTCCGGAAAGCTCAGTCGGCCGTGGTGTCCGCTTTGATGAGTCGGCGGACCTGGACCACGTAGGTGACTCCTGCCCACCAGTAGAGCGCCGTACCCCATCCTGCGAACGCCCATCCGAAAACGGCAGCAAGTGTGTGAAGCCAGCTGCTTCCGTTGCTCAGGAGGAGCAACGGGAAGGCGTACATCAAGTTGAACGTAGCCGCTTTGCCCAGGAAGTTCACCTGGGGCGGCCCGTAACCGTGGCGTCCGAGGAATGCGACCGCGATCAGCAGCATCACTTCCCGTGCCAGCAGCGCCGCGGTCAGCCAGACCGGCAGGATCTCGCGCCAGGTCAGACCGACGAGGGTGGAGAGGATGTAGAGGCGGTCGGCGGCCGGGTCGAGGATCCGGCCCAGGCTGCTGATCTGGTTCCAGCGCCGGGCGAGCTTGCCGTCCAGATAGTCACTCACACCGCTCAGCGCGAGGACCAGCAGCGCCCAGCCATCGACCTCCGGGCCGCCGAATACCGGCCACAGGATCAGCCACAGGAACAACGGCACGCCGAGGAGGCGAGCCATGCTCAGGATATTCGGGATGGTGAGGACGCGATCCGTCTGAACCCGCGTCTCCTGGACCTCCACGCGGAAGCCTCCTGGGGGAAATGTACCAACGATGCCCCCTGACCTTACCTGCCCCGCCGGCGACGCCGTGCCGCGGGTCCCAAGATCACCGAAACGCGAAAAAGCCCCCCGGGAACTTTCGTTCCCGAGGGGCTTCCTCTAAAAATTGTTCGGCGGCGTCCTACTCTCCCACAGGGTCCCCCCTG
>NZ_JBHXFI010000024.1:0-107341 GCF_042724075.1 Streptomyces sp. NPDC127097
CGTATGAGGTGGAGAATCTTTTCGAGCCGTTCCGGCGGTTGCGGACCGAGCGGACCGGTAGTGACAAGGGTGTGGGTCTGGGGTTGTCGATCGTGCGGTCGGTGGTGCGGGCCCATGACGGGAGCATCAGCGCGCAGCCGCGTGAGGGCGGGGGACTGATCATGCGGGTCGTCCTGCCGCGGTAGGCGCGGGGCCCGCCTGGGCCGTCGCGCAGCGCCGCCCCGGCCGGCCCGGACGGCGGGCCCCGGCCGACCCGCCCGGTACCGCGTCCGTGGTACGGGAGGGCGCACCCTACTCCCCAGGGAGGCCGCCGGGTTCCGCCCGGGGTACCGGCCGCCCGCGCCGGGTCCTCCCTAGGATTCACGGTATGGATCTCCGAGGTATCCGCCCGCGCGGCCGGCGCTGGTTCGCCGCCGCGGGCGCGCTGGCCGTCCTCATAGGAGGCGGCACCTGGGCGGCCGCCTCCTCGGACGCCGCGCCCGCCGTGCACCGTACGGACCGGCTGATGACGATGCCGGAGAAGCCCGGCAGCGCGAAGAAGGTGCGGATCGACACCTCCTACTTCACCGCGGGCGACTCCGGCGGGCGGCGGCCCGCGGTGCTGCTCGCCCACGGCTTCGGCGCCAGCAAGGCCAACCTCCGCCCGCAGGCGGAGCAGCTGGCCCGGGACGGCTACGCCGTCCTGACCTGGTCGGCGCGCGGCTTCGGGAAGTCCACCGGCAAGATCGGGCTGAACGCCGCGGACGGTGAGGTCGCCGACGTCCGCCGGCTGATCGACTGGCTGGCCGGGCGCCCCGAGGTACGGCTCGACAAGGACGGCGACCCCCGGGTGGGGGTGGCCGGCGGCTCCTACGGCGGGGCGATCTCGCTGCTGGCGGCCGGCCACGACCGGCGGGTCGACGCCATCGCCCCGCAGATCACCTACTGGAACCTCGCCGACGCCCTCTTCCCGCACGGGGTGTTCAAGAAGCTGTGGGCCGGGATCTTCTTCACCACCGGCTCGGCCGGTACCGCCACCGGTTCGGCGGGGCCCGCGCCCACCACGTCCGGGGGCTGCGGGCGATTCGAGCCCGCGCTGTGCCGGATGTACCAGCGGGTCGCCGTCCACGGCCGGCCGGACGACGCCGCCCGGGACCTCCTGGCGGGCCGCAGCCCGTCCGCCGTCGGCGACCGCATCAAGGTGCCGACCCTGCTCATGCAGGGCCAGACCGACTCGCTGTTCCCGCTCGACCAGTCCGACGCCCTCTACCAGCAGCTCCGCAAGAACGGGGCGCCGGTCGGCGTCGACTGGCTCTCCGGCGGCCACGACGGCGGGGACCGGGAGGCCGCCCGCCTGGAGGGGCGGACGAAGGCGTGGTTCGACCGCTACCTCAAGGGCGACAAACACGCTGATACCGGGCCCGCGTTCCGTATCAGCCGCAGCGGGGGAGTGGACTCCACCAACGGCGCGGTGCGGCTGCGCGGCGCGCACGCGGACCGCTACGCCGGACTGGCCCACGACCCCCGGCGGATCCGGCTGGCCGGCCGCACCCAGACCTTCAGCAACCCGCCCGGCGCCGGACCGCCGGCGATCTCCGCGGTGCCCGGCGTCGGCGCACTCGGCAACCTCTCCTCGCTCGGCGCCGGCGGCCTGTCGCTGGACTTCTCCGGCCAGTACGCCCGCTTCGACTCGGCGCCGCTGCGCACCCCCGTCCATCTCACCGGCAGCCCCACCGCCACCGTCCACATCCGCTCCGACTCCCCGGACGCGGTGTTCTTCGCCAAGGTCTACGACGTCGGCCCGGACGGCCGCCGCCAGGTGCTGCCGTCCCAGCTCGTCACGCCGTACCGGATCAAGGACGCCCACGAGGGCCGGACCGTGCGGCTGCGGATGCCCGCCGTCGACCATGACTTCGCGGCCGGTCACCGGCTGCGGCTGGTGCTCTCCGCCACCGACCTCGGCTATGCCTCCCCGGCCGAACCCGCCACCTATACCGTCTCCCTGAAGGACGGCGCCCTCGACGTGCCCACCGCGCCCGAGGTGCGCAGCGCCGCCGCCCCGCTGCCCGCCTGGACCTGGGCGCTGCCGGCCGCGGCCGCGGTGGTGGCCGCGCTGCTGCTGCTCACCGCCCGCCGCCGGACCGCGGCGCCGGCGCCCGACGAGGCGCTCGCCGAGGTCCCGCTGGAGATCGGCGGGCTGAGCAAGCGGTACGCCGGGTCCACCGACCGGTATGCCGTACGGGAGTTGTCCTTCCGTGTCGAGAAGGGGCAGGTGCTGGGGCTGCTCGGGCCCAACGGCGCCGGCAAGACCACCACCCTGCGGATGCTGATGGGGCTGATCACGCCCGACGAGGGCGAGATCAGGATCTTCGGGCACGCCGTCCGGCCGGGCGCCCCGGTGCTGTCGCGGGTCGGCGCGTTCGTGGAGGGCCCCGGTTTCCTGCCGCATCTGTCCGGCCGCGCCAACCTCGACCTGTACTGGCAGGCCACCGGCCGGCCCGCCGCCGACGCACACCTCGACGAGGCGCTGGAGATCGCCGGTCTCGGCGACGCCCTCCAGCGTGCCGTGCGCACCTACTCCCAGGGCATGCGGCAGCGGCTCGCCCTGGCCCAGGCCATGCTCGGCCTGCCGGATCTGCTGATCCTGGACGAGCCGACGAACGGGCTGGACCCGCCGCAGATCCGGGAGATGCGGGACGTGATGATCCGCTACGCCGCCGCCGGACGCACCGTCATCGTCTCCAGCCATCTGCTGTCCGAGGTCGAGCAGAGCTGTACCCATCTGGTCGTCATGGACCGCGGCCGGCTGGTGCGGGCCGGTCCGGTCGCCGAGATCGTCGGCTCCGGCGACACCCTGCTGGTCGGCGTCGCGGGAGACCTCGACGACGCCGTGGTGGAGAAGGTGGCCGCGCTGCCGGGCGTCGCCTCCGCCGTACGCGCCGAGGGCGGCCTGCTGGTACGGCTGGACGGCGCGGACCCGCCCCAACTGCTCGCCGGACTCCTCCGGCTGGAGGTGCCGGTGGACCGTGTCGGCCCGCACCGACGCCTGGAGGACGCCTTCCTCACCCTGATCGGAGGGGACCGATGACCGCGACCCCCATGGCGCGGGCGGCGGGCTACCGCCCGCGCCGCACCCTCCCGCTGCGCGTCGAGGCCCGCCGCCAGCTGCGCCGCCGCCGCACGCTGGTGATCGCCGCGATCCTGACGGCGCTGCCGTTCGTGCTGGTGGCGGCGTTCGCGATCGGCGGCGACCCGGCCGGCCGGGGCAACGGCCGGATCACCCTGATGGACACCGCCACCGCGTCCGGCGGCAACTTCGCCGCCACCGCGCTGTTCGTCTCCGCGGGCTTTCTGCTGGTGGTGCCGGTGGCCCTGTTCTGCGGTGACACGGTCGCGTCGGAGGCGAGCTGGGCCTCGCTGCGCTATCTGCTCGCCGCGCCGGTCCCCCGGGCCCGGCTGCTGCTGAGCAAGCTCACCGTGGGGCTGCTGTTCAGCGCCGCCGCGATGCTGCTGCTGCCGCTGGTGGCGCTGGGTGTGGGCAGCGCCGCGTACGGCTGGGGACCGCTGCAACTGCCCACCGGCGGCGCGCTGTCCGCGGGCGAGGCGGTGCCGCGGCTGGCGGTCGTGGTCGGCTATATCTTCGTCAGCCAGCTGGTCACCGCGGCCCTGGCGTTCTGGCTGTCGACGGTGACCGACGCGCCGCTGGGCGCGGTCGGCGGCGCCGTCGGGCTGACCATCGTCGGCAATGTCCTCGACCAGGTCACCGCCCTGGGTACGTGGCGCAACGTGCTGCCCGCGCACTGGCAGTACTCCTGGGCGGACGCCCTCCAGCCCCGGATGGAGTGGTCCGGGATGATCCAGGGCTCGGCGGTCTCGGTGGCGTACGCCCTGGTGCTGTGCGCGCTGGCGTTCCGGGGGTTCGCGCGCAAGGACGTGGTGTCGTGACGGCGGGGACGCCGGTGGCGGGACGGTGGGGACGCGGCTACGGGGCGGCGTGACGGCGGGGTGGCCGGCGGGGCCGCGCGCGGCGCCCGGGGCCGGCCCCGTCAGGCGGTCGGCCCCTGCATGTGCGCGCTGACCCAGCGCATGGTGCCCTCGCCCAGGCCCCGCACATAGGTCGCCGCGCTGTGCGTGCCGTCGGGCACTATCTGGAGCCGGGTGTGCACCGGGCCGTGCCCGTACTGCGCGCGGAACTTCCGCACCTTCGGCAGCACCGTGTGCTCCCGGGAGCCGTCCTGGAAGGCGAGGTAGACGTCCGGTCCGCCGCGCGCCATCAGCCGGCGGGCCAGCACCTCCGGGTTGTTCTCCCGCTCCTCCCGGGCGTGGCCCTTCCACAGCGGTGAGTCGGGCACGATGTCCGGCCCGTTGGGTATCGCCACCTTGAACGTGTCCGGGTGCTGGAGCACGTTCTTCAGCGCCGCGAAGCCGCCCGACGAGGAGCCCATGATCGCCCAGGCGTCGCGGGTCCTGAGGGTGCGGAAGTTCTGCCGTACGAGGTCGGGCACGTCCTGGCTGAGCCAGGTGCCGATCCTCGGCCGGCCCGGTATGTCGCTGCCGTCGTAGTACTGCTTGGCATCCGGATTGAGCACCGGCATGACGACGATGAACGGCAGACTGCTGCCGTTCTTCGACCACCGGGCGAGGTTCTCCTGGAGTCTGAGGCCGCCGTCCGTCCAGTAGTTGGCGGGGTAGCCGTACGAGCCGGGCAGCGCCTCCATCACCGGGAAGCCCTTGTGCGCGTTCCGCTTCTCGTAGTACTCCGGCGGCGCCCAGACCCAGACCTTCCCGGTGAAGCCCGACTTCGGGCCGTGCAGGGTGGTCACGCCGATCGGGGTGTTCTCGCCCGCCCCGCCGACCCGGCTCTCCTCCTCGAAGCTGATCGGCCGCGTGGGCCACTGCACCAGCGACTGCTTCCCGGGATGGCCGGCCTGGAGCGCGGCGTCGGCCTGGGTCCCGCCGAAGCGGACGGGGGAGGAGTGGGAGGCGCTGGTGCCGCAGCCGGCCGTGGCGGCGAGGACGGTCAGGGTGATCAGCGCGATCACCGGACGGAACAGGGCTCTGTGCACGGGTCTTTCTCCTTGCCGGACACCCGGGACTTGTCCCGGCTGCGGAACAAGAGGGCAGCGGCCCGGCCCCCGGTTTCCCCGCCGGGGTGTCGGCTTCCTCGCACCGCCCGTCCGGAATGCCGGCATCCCCTTGGTGACCTGCACCGTTGTCCGCGGAGCGGGCGGCCGGTTTTACCGGGATTTTCCCGGCGTACGGGCGGAACGCGGGGACGCGGAGCCCGCCCGGGACATTCCGGAACCTCCGCTTCCGGGCCCGTATCCTCTCGCTATGACCTGGTCGCGTGCGCTCAAGGAAGCCGCCCGCTCGGGGCTGACCATCGAGCGGACCAAGCTCACCCCACTGATCGCGCTGCGCGGCTCGGCCGGCGTCGCCATCGTCATCGGGCTGTGCCTGTGGCGGGGCGACCCGGCGCTGGCGGTCTCCTCCGCCTTCGGCGCGTTCTCCTCCGGCATCGTCACCTTCCAGCGCAGCATGCGGCCGCGCCCGGTGCTCGCGCTCGCCGTGGCCGGCGCGCTGGCGGTCTCCACCTTCCTCGGCTACCTGGCCGCCGCCCATGTCGTCGCGTTCGTCCTGCTGCTGGCCGGCTGGACCTTCCTGGCGGGCATGGCCTGGGCGATCGGCCCGGTCTCCGGGCTGGCCGGCACCCAGACCGTGGCGATCATGCTGGTCACCGTCACCCTGCCGGGCTCCGTCCTCGGCGCGGCCGAACACGCCGCGCTGATCTTCTTCGGCGGCCTCGTCCAGGCGACCCTCATCGTGGTCTTCCCGGTCCGCCCCTGGGGCGTCCAGCGCGATGCGCTCGCCGACGCCCTGGCCGCCGAGGCCGACTACGCCCGCCGGCTGCGGCACGACCCGGTCGCCCCGTTCGACCCGGCGCCCCTGATGGACGCCCGGCTCGCCTCCGCCGTGACCCCGCGTCAGGCCCGCCGCCGTCCCGTACAGCTGCACGGGCCCCGCGGCCTCGCCGAACGCGTCCGGCCGGTGCTCGCCGCCCTCGCCGACCCGGTCGTCGGCGCCCCGACGGAAGGCGTCGAGCGTGACCGGGTGCGGGATCTGCTGGGTGCCGCGGCCACCGTCCTGGACGCCGTCGCCCACGCCGTACGGCACGCGAAGCCGGTCCGGCTGCCGCCCGAGGCGATGGCCACCCTCGAAGTCCCGGCGACCGGCCCGATGCTCCACGGGGCCGCCCGCCGCTCCGCCTACCGCCTGATCTCCCTGCTCGCCGACGCCGTCGAACTCACCGATGAGCCGGTCGAGGCCACCCGCCCCACCACCGAGGCCGAACGCGGCCATCTGCTGCGCCCCAGCGTCCCCAGGCTGGTCCCGGGCGCCCTGCGCGCCCTGCACCGCGAGGCCCGCTGGACCTCGCACATCTTCCGGCACGCCCTCCGGGTCGCCGCGGTCGCCGCGGCCGGCTATCTGCTGGGCACCGCGCTCCCGTTCGGCCACGGCTACTGGGCGCCGCTCGCCTCCGTCATGGTGATGCGCCCCGACTTCGCCCAGACCTACTCCCGCGGCGTCGCCCGCTTCTGCGGCACCCTCGTCGGCGTCGGCATCGCGGGCGCGCTGATGGCCGTGGCGCATCCGGGGATGTACGTCAGCGCCGCGCTGGCCGTGGTCTGCGTCGCCCTGATGTATCTGCTGATGCGCACCGGCTTCTCGGTGACCTCGGCGTGTGTGGCCGCCTATGTCGTCTTCCTGCTCGGCATCGCCGGCGCCGGCTGGGAACAGACCGTCCAGGAACGCGTGGTGCTCACCCTCCTCGGCGGGCTGCTCGCGATGCTGTCGTACGCGCTGTTCCCCGCCTGGGAGACGCCCAGGCTCCGCGACGGCCTCGCCGACTGGCTGGCGGCCAACGGGGAGTACGCGCTGGCCGTGTACGACCTGTACGCCACCCCCGCCGAACGCCGCCCCCGGCAGGTCCGCGACGCCCTGCTGGACTCCCGGGCCGCCCGCGCCGCCTGGGAGGAGAGCGAGGCCCGCGCCGAGAAGGAACCCGTACGCCACCGCGGGCTGTCCCCCGCTTCGGCGAAGGCGGCCGGCGCCGCGCTCGCCACCATGGGCCGGGTCACGATGATCCTGGAGGTCCACCTCCCCGAACGGGACGCCGCGTCCTCACCGGGTGCCACCGCGTTCGCCTTCGAGCTGCGGGCCTCCCTGGAGGAGGCCACTTCGGCGGTCCGGGAACGGGGCCGGCTGAACTGGAGCGAGCTGCGGGCCGTATGGGAGAGATGGGACGCGGAGGACGAGAACCGTGGTGTCGCCCTGCGCGTCGCGGACCTGCTTCTCGACGCCCTCGACGACCTGGCCGAGGCGCTGTCCAGGGAGCCGGCCACCGACCGCGGGGAGCCCCGCGGCGCCGAGGAGAACAGCAGCCGGTGAGCGGAGAGGGGGCGGCAGGGAGGGGAACCAATCGGCGTCCCCGGTAGTCTTAACAGTTGCCCGCAATGAACACTATTGGTAGCCCATGGGGTTGTCTGAAGCGCACTGCCCCGGGAACCCACCCCGTCGCGAGAGAGCACACGAACCCCCCATGGCCTCCAGCACTTCGTCCGGAACGTATGACATAGGCATCGACCTCGGCACCGCCAACACCCTGGTGTACGCCCGCGGCAAGGGCGTGGTGCTGAACGAGCCGTCCGTCGTCGCGGTCAACGCCGCCGGTGCGGTGATCGCCGTGGGCCTGGAGGCCAAGCGGACCATCGGCCGCACCCCGTCCGGCATCACCGCGATGCGCCCGCTGCGCGAAGGCGTCATCGCCGACTTCGACGCCGCCGAGCAGATGCTCCGCGCCCTGATGAAGAAGGCCCTGCCCAGCCGCCGCTTCTCCCGGCCACGGGTCGTCATCTGCGTGCCCTCCGGCATCACCGGCGTCGAACGGCGCGCGGTGGTCGATTCCGCCCGCGGCGCCGGTGCCCGCGAAGTGCACCTCATCGAGGAGCCGATGGCCGCCGCGATCGGCGCCGGCCTCCCGGTGGACGAGCCGGTCGGCTGCATGGTGGTCGACATCGGCGGCGGCACGACCGAGGTCGCCGTCGTCTCCATGGGCGGCCTGGTCACCGCCCAGTCCGTACGGGTCGCCGGGGATGCCCTGGACGCCGCCGTCAGCGCCTACATCAAGAAGAAGCACTCCCTGGACATCGGTGAGCGCACCGCCGAGGACATCAAGATCGCCATCGGCTCGGCGGTCTGGACCCCGGTCGACGTCGACGAGGACGGCGAACCGGACCGCCCGTCCGCCTACACCGTCCGCGGCCGCGACCACGTCAACGGCCTGCCCCGCATCCAGGAGATCACCGAGGAGGAGATCCGCGAGGCACTGGCCGAGCCCGTCGACGCGATCGTCCGCGCCGTCCACCGCACCCTCGACGACTGCCCGCCCGAGCTCTCCGGCGACATCGTCGAGCACGGCATCGCCCTCACCGGCGGCGGCGCCCTGCTCCGCGGCCTGGACCGGCGGCTGCGCCAGGAGATGGGCGTCCCGGTCCGGGTCGCCGACGAGCCCCTGGACTGCGTGGTCAACGGCACCGCCAAGTGCGTCGACGAATTCGCCTCCCTGCACGGCCTGTTGACGGGCGCGAAGCAGCAGCCGAGGAAGACGGTGCGGCTGTAGGGGGTGTCCAACCCGGCGTCCGCGGCGGGCGTTTGCCGTTCCGGCAAGAACCCTCGCGCCCGCCGGGCCGGCCGCGCCATGATCGTGGCGGAGCGGGCCGGGCCACGGCGGGGCATCACGAGCCGCCGGCCCCGCGCCCGTCCACCGCCCACCGCCCTCATGAGCGCGGCCGTACTCGCCCCAGGAGGAACCATGCCGCAGTCCGCCGAGACGACGCCCCCGCCGGCCACGCCCCCGGGAGCGGCACCGGACCGGCCCGCCGCCGTCCCGCCGGCCACCCACCGCACCGTCGAGGTCCCCGGCGGCCGCATCCACCTGGTGGAGCAGGGCACCGGACCGCTCGTCCTGCTGGTCCACGGATTTCCCGAGTCCTGGTACTCGTGGCGCCACCAGCTCCCCGCCCTCGCCGCCGCGGGCTACCGCGCGGCCGCCCTCGACGTACGCGGCTACGGACGCTCGTCGAAGCCCCGCGACGTGGCGGCCTACCGGATGCTCGCCCATGTCGCCGACAACGCCGCCGTGGTGCGCGCCCTCGGCGAGGAGACCGCCGTCATCGCGGGCCACGACTGGGGCTCACCCATCGCCGCCCACTCGGCGCTGCTGCGGCCCGACGTCTTCACCGCCGTGGCGCTGCTGAGCGTGCCGTACACACCACGCGGCGCGACCCGCCCCACCGAAGCCTTCGCACAACTCGGCGGCGCCGAGGAGTTCTACATCACCTACTTCCAGGAGCCGGGCCGGGCGGAGGCGGAGATCGAACCCGATGTCCGCACCTGGCTCGCCGGCTTCTACGCCGGCCTCTCGGGCGACGCCGGGCCCACTTCCGGCCCCGGCCTCTTCTCCGTCCCCCCGGGCGGCAAGCTCTCCGACCGCTTCACGCCCCGGCCCCTTCCCTGGCTCACCGAGGCCGATCTCGACTTCTACGCCGCCGAGTTCGAGCGCACCGGCCTGACCGGCGCCCTCAACCGCTACCGCAACGTCGACCGCGACTGGGAGGACCTCGCCGCCTGGACCGGGGCCCCGCTCACCCGGCCCGCCCTCTTCATCGGCGGCGAACACGACGCCACCACCCAGTGGCTGGCCGACGCCATCAAGGCGTTCCCCCGCACTCTCCCCGGCCTCTCCGCCTCCCACATCCTCCCCGGCTGCGGCCACTGGCTCCAGCAGGAACGCCCCGAGGAGGTCAACCGGCTGATGGTCGACTGGCTGCGGTCCTTGCCGGAGGGGGGTGTGCGGGGGGTGTCTTAGGGGTTGCGTCTTAGGAGGGTGACGCGGGTCGGGGCGGGCGGCCCTGGGCCGGGGCCCTGGGCCGAGGGTCTGGGGCCAGGGCCCCCGGCCCAGGGTCCGGGGTCAGGGCCGGAGTCACGGCTCGGCCAGGCCCTACGCGCTGCCCCGCGCCCGGCCCATGTAGGCGGCCAGGCCGTCCAGGATCCGCTCCAGGCCGAACTCCCCGGCCCGGTCGCGGGAGGCGCGGTCGGCCTCGGTGGCCGCGACGGCCGCGGCGACCGCCGGAAAGCGGTCGGCGCGGCCCGCGAGCAGTTCGTTCAGCGCCGCGCTCATGACCCGCTCGGGCTCCGTGGCCCGAGCGCTTCCCAGCCCCATCGACGTCGCGACCTGGGCGATGGCCCGGATGTGGCCGCTGACCACGACCACCGCGTCGAGCTGTTCGGCGCCGGTCAGCCCGGTGTCCGCGAGCGAAGCGAGCGCCCGCTCGGTCCAGCCGAGTTCATGCGGCCCCATGACCCGGGGGCCGACGGCCGCGCCCAGCAGCCAGGGGTGCCGGTGGTAGACCGCCGCGAGCGCGTGCGCCCAGGCCCGCAGCTCCACCCGCCACGGCTCCTCGCCGCCCCGGCCGGCGGTGTCCGGTGACGGCGCGCCCGGCGGTTCCCCCATCGCCCGGTCGATCATCAGCGCGACCAGCTCACTCTTCCCCGGCACATAGCGGTACAGGGACATTTTGGTGAAGTCCAGCTCGGCCGCGACCCGTTGCATGGAGACCGCCTCGAGCCCGCCGGTGTCGGCGAGGTCGATGGCCGTCCGCGTGATCCGCTCCAGGCTCAGCGCCGGCTTGGGCCCCCGGCTGGGCCGCTCGCGCCCGCCCCACAGCAACTCGACGCTGCCCGCCTGATCCCCGAACACACTGTGCTTCCCGTCGTCTCCAGCCATCCCCGCATCCTAAAACTGTGTCCGGGGTACACAAAATAGTGTCCGTCGGATACAGTTTCTCTTGTCAGTACGACCGATCGACGTGGGGAGCGTGCGATGACGTACGAAACGACAGCGGGGCACCCGGCCATGGACCGGCCCGGCCGGGCCCGGGGGGAGCGAACGGCGTTACCACAGCAGACAGTTCTGATCTCCGGCGCCAGCGTGGCCGGCCCGGCCCTGGCCTACTGGCTCGGCCGCTACGGCTACCGGACGACCGTGGTCGAGGTGGCTCCCGCCCTGCGCGGCGGCGGCTTCGCGGTCGACTTCCGCGGCGCGGTACACCTGGCGGTCCTGGAGCGCATGGGCGTCCTGGACACCATCAGACGGCACCGCACCGGCCCCGGCACCCTCATGACCTTCATTGACGGGCAGGGCCGCGGCCTCGCCACCCTCCCGCCCGAATTCGCCGCCGGCGAGGTCGAGATACTCCGCTCCGAGCTGTCCCGCCTCCTCCACGAACACAGCCTGACCCCGCCCGCCGGCGGCCCCGTCCCCGGCACCACCCCCGAGTACCTCTTCGGCGACTCCCTCACCTCACTCACCGAGACCGCCGACGGCGTCCACGCCACCTTCGAACGCGGCGCGCCACGCACCTTCGACCTCGTGATCGGCGCGGACGGTCTGCACTCCACCGTGCGCCGGCTCGCCTTCGCCCCCGAGGAGCGGTGCGTCAGCCACCTCGGCTACTACTTCGCCGCATGGGACCTGCCCGCCGGCGCCGGAGACCTCGGCGCCCGCCCGGTCGGCTACGGCGAACCCGGCCGGGTGGCCACGGTCGGCCGCCTGCCCCGCCGCGCGGGGGAGCCCGGCTACACCGGCGAAACCTTCTGTGTCTTCGCCTCCGAGGACGAACTCCCCTACGACCGGCGGGACATCCGGTCCCAGAAGAGGGTGATAGCCCGCGCCTACGAAGGAGCCGGCTGGCGGACACCGGAACTGCTCGACACCCTGTGGCAGGCCGACGACCTCTACTTCGACGCCATCAGCCGCGTCGATGTGCCGCACTGGTCCACGGGTCGCATAGCCCTCCTCGGAGACGCCGCGTACGGTGCCACGCTCGGCGGCATGGGCACCGGCTCGGCGATCGTCGGCGCCTATGTCCTCGCCGGCGAACTGGCGCTCGCCGGAGCCGACCACCGCACGGCCTTCGCCCGCTACGAACAGAAACTGCGCCCCTACGTCACTCGCTGCCAGGAAGGCGGCCGCGGAGCCGGCGAGTTCTTCGCCCCCATCACCCAGGAGGCAATCGACGCCCGCAACACCGCCCTGAACACCCCCTCCACGGTCACCGCCATGCTGGACCAGGGCCACGACATCTCGGCGGCAATCACGCTGGAGGACTACCCGTCGCTGGTCGCGAGGGCGGCTTCGGCTGTGGGGTGACGGCACACGCCCCGCCCCGCCCCCGCCCGTAGTGAAGCCCCCCGTTTCCGCGCTCCGCCGATCGGGTGCTTCGGGGGCCACTCGATTGTCCGGTGGCAACTCTTCTGGGTTACTGGTGTGGCCTGTCGGTGGGCCGTCCATCCCCCTCGGGTTTCGGTAGTCGGCCCGCCCACCAGTCCTCTTCGCTGAGGGGCTGTGAAGGGCGGCCAGCAGCGCGATGGCCCCCCGCACCGCTCAGGTGTGCGCCGGCCATGTCCGCCCGTCTGCGTCGTCCTCCTGTGCGGCCGGCTGCTGCCAGTGCTCGGGTTCCGGCTTGTGTGCCCTGTCTGCCACGAGCGGCCGAGCAACGAGCTCACACAGCAGGAGGACCTTCATGTCTACACCCACACTTCAGCAGGGGCTCCCGGCCTTGCCGTTGGCGATCGGGCCGGTGCTGCTCGGCGTGGTGCCGGCCTCGGGGCCGGCCGCGGGCGGCAACACGGTGCAGCTGGTCGGTCTCGGCCTCGGCGGTGCCACCAGCGTCCTCTTCGGGGGAACGTCGGCGACCATCGTCGGGCAGGACCCGCTGGGGCTGACCGTCACGGTCCTGGCCCCGGCGCACGCCGCGGGGACGGTGCAGGTCACCGTCACCAACGCCGCCGGGACCAGCAACCCGGCGTCGTACACCTACCTCGTGACGGGCGCTCCGGTGGCCGCGGCCATCAGCCCCAACGCGGGGCCGACCGCGGGCGGCACGCCGTTCGCCATCATCGGTTCGAACCTTCAGGGTGCCACCGTCACCATCGGCGGCAACGCGGCGACCGTGGTGGGCACCGACCCCACCGGCTCCGTCCTGTTCGGTGTCACGCCGGCCGGGCCGCCCGCCGGGGGCAACGTCCCGGTCGTGGTGACCACCGCGAGCGGCACCGCGTCCGTCCCGGGTGGCTACACCTACCTGCTGCTGCCTCCGACGGTCACCGGCACGGTGACGCCGTCCACCGGGTCCGCGGGCGGCACCTTCACCATCGTCGGGACCAACCTCTTCGGGGCGAGCGTGCTCTTCGGGGCCGCACCCGCCCCGGGGGTGACGGTGAATGCGTCCGGTACGACCGTGACCGGCACCATTCCGCCGGGCACCAGCGGGACGACGGTGCAGGTGACCGTCCAGACCGCGGCCGGCAGCGTCAACGCCGGGTCGTTCACCTACCTGTGACGGCCCGCCCCTGTGGCGGGCGGTCCGGGTCCCGGCGCCTGAGGTCCACCGCTCACGCGGTCCCCGGCGGGACCTAGCCGGGCAGCCCGGCACCGTCACTCCGTAGGGGGGCGCAGGAAAACGGTTCGGCCCCCGCCCGTACGCCGGGCGGGGGCCGAACTCGCCGGTGGCTCCCCGGGGCTCTGCGCGGGGAGGCGGGGCCCGTCAGGGGGCAGATACCGCCGGGTGTCCTGCGGGGGCCGGCCGGCGGCGCCGCACAGCAGCGGCAGCGGGAGCCCGGCGTCCGCCATCCATGTCAGGCCCGTGTGGCGCAGGTCCTGGCGCCGGAGGTACTCATGGCCCAGCTCGTCCACCACGTCGTCCCAGTGGGTCGCGTCCCGCAGTGCCGCGGCGGTGAACCGGCTCCGGTGCGGGCCGGTGAACAGCCGGGCCTGCGGCCGGTGCCGCGCCGTCTCCAGCCGTCCGGCGGCCAGTTCGCGGGCGGCGGGGCGCAGCGGCACCACCCGGTGGTGTCTGCCTCTGCACGGGCGGTCGTGCAGGCCCTCCGGCTCGGACACGGTGAAGTGCTGGACCTGCCAGGTCCAGGTGCTCATATCGATGTCCTGGGCCCGGAGGGCGGACACCTCGCTGAAGCGGGTACCGGTCCAGGCGGCGAACCGGACGATGTCGCCCCACCCCTCGTAGCCGTCGGAGGCCCGCTGGACGAGGGCGGTCGCCAGCCGCTCCAGGGCGTCCGCGTCGGGCAGTGCCAGCGACCGTGGTGCGGTGCGCTCGGCCTGCGCCCGCTGGTACTCCTGCTGCCAGCCGGCCACCCGCGCCGGATTGGCGTCCAGCACCCCGTCCCGGACGGCCTGTTCCAGGACGCGGACGAGCACGGCGAGGCTGTTCTTCACCGTGGACAGGCCGCATTCGTCGGCGATCCAGCAGTGCAGGGCGCGGTTGACGACCCGGCGGGTGACCTTGCGTACGAGGACGTGGCCGATGCTGGGGACGACGCGCAGCCGCCACCCGGCCTGGTAGGGGGACATGGTCAGGGTTTCCAGGCCGTGCATCGCTGCCTCCCACCTCCGTTCCCCGTAGGCGGCGAGTGACATCGTGTGGGTGTCGGTACCGGGCGGAATCCGGCTCCCGGCGTTATCGTTCATTATCGAATCACCCTTGTCTGCTGGGAAGTTATTCGGCCGGCGGGGCTCTTGGCGCGCTGCGCTCTTGAGCGTGAAACCGGAGCCGGGAAATCGTGACCACATCGTGCCTGTGGGCGGTGCGAAAGGCCGGGCCGCACCGTGCAGGCGGTCCGTGCCGCCGGTCCTCCCGTGGATCACTCACCGGTGCGGAGTATTGAGTCGCGCCGCCAACTCGCTTAAGGGCAACGGAAGATGCGGGACGGCGTAGGCTTTGCCTATGCCGAAGTGACTTCCATTGTCACCATCAGCGGCAGCCGGCGGCCTCGGGCTATTGACGGCGCGTCGGTTCCCGCTGTGTTCCGCCACACACAAGAATGACAAGCGTGGACCTTGCGGCTGCACATGGTTCTTCATCGCGATCAAGCCGGCGCAGTGCGCAATCAAACGCTGCATCAGTCATGAGTGGAATAAAGGCATCTTCTAAGGCCATTGCGCAAGTTGGTACGAGTTTCCACTTTTCGCGCTGCTCCGAACGGGTGGCCTTATCGGTTGACTGTTGTAGCTCGCCGAGCCGCATGGATAACTAGTCGCATCCAACCGGTGGGCCGCCCATCCTCTCCGGGGAGCGGCACCTGGCCTACCCGTTGGCCCGGCCCAGCGCCTGGTTGCGGTCAGACCGAGATGCCGTATGGGCGTCCCCGGTAGAGGGTTTTGGATCCGTCAGCCGGTGCCGGCACCTCGGCACCGGCTGATCGGCCCCCCACATTCGGATCAGGGGGCGTCATGCGAACCTTTCCCACCATTCGCTGGGTCAACGGCGTAGGTGCCTTGATCCCGGCCCGCACCGCGACCGCACCGGAACCCGACCGGTCCGGCGGTGACCTGAGTCTCCCGATCCCGATGCCCGGCGGGGAAGCCTCGCGCCTTCCCGCGTCCGGCCCGGCCCCCGCGTCCGGCACCGCCCCCTCGGCCCCGCACCGTCTCCACGCTCCGCACGGCACCGGAAGCGCGCAGGCCACGCGCCGGCGCACCACCATCGCGGATTCCCCGGCGGGACGGTGCCCCCTCCCCGTCCGCGGGGAATCCGCCCGGTGTCCGCGCACCCTCGTACCGGCCGGGGCCGTCCCGGTCCCCGGCGCCGGCGGACGGTCCCTGCCGGCCGGCCCCGGCGTGCGCGGCGGCCGGCCCGAATTCCCTCGCACCGGTGGCGATATCGCCGGAACCGGGCGTACGGAATCCCCCATCCCGGCCTCTCCGCACGGGAATTGCCTCTTGCGCGGCACGCGCCGCTCCCTCGGCAACGGAAGCGTGACGATGACCGCCGCCCGTGTCACCGGCACCCGTCCCGCCGCCTTTTACGCGGCGGAATTCAGTAACAAGGTCTGAGCGGGCAAAAATCCCGCAGCCTGCCCCGGGCGCCGCCGGGACCGTCAACGGTCATTGTTTCCGCCGCGCCCGCACCGGCGGCGACGATCCCCCGAACGTCGTCGCCGCCGCTCCATCAGCCTTGCCCGGTCCGGCAGTTGTCATCCGCCGCAACCGGTCCCGCAGTGATCTCCACCAGGTCCCCCCCACCTCAATCCCTGAAGCCTGCCCCACACAACCCACTGCGACAGAACACCGGAGAACAGTATGGCGAAAAGAAGAATGGTGATCCTCGTTGACGGGCCGGAGGGAAATGCCCTGCCGCAGCACATGCGCGACGATGCGGGCGACCCGATAAGGCTCCTGCGCGGCAACGGGTACGAGCGTTTCGAATTCTACGGCGAATACGCGGACTTGGGCGGACAGCAGGTCCCGGTCTACCGCTGGTGTTACCGCACCCGAATCGCCGAGTAGGCGTGCTGCGGCCCGCAGAAGAAAGCGATGTGCAGAGGAGCACGAACATGTTGAATCTCGTCAGGGACGGAGTTCTGTCATGAACCAACGGTCCGGGAACTCCGGAGAACGAAACAGGAACCGCGATGTGGTGGTGACCGGCGTCGGATTCTGTCTGCCCGGCCAGACGGAGCCGGTCTTCACCGCCGACGACATGTGGGCGGTGATCTCCAACGGCCGGTCCTGCCTCAAGCGGGACGAGGTCTACTACGGCTCGGTCGAGCTCACCCAGGAGATGTTCGACGAACGCCTCCCGGATGTGCCGCCGTTCTTCTCCCACCACTACACCTCGGCGCACCGGTTCGGCCTGGTGTCGATGGCGGAGGCCACCACCGATGCCGGGCTGACCACCTACGGCGGCGCCCTGAGCGAGGCGGCGATCCTGGTCGGCCGCGGTGGTGTCGACGCGAACATCGAGAGCTATCTCTCGGTGCTCAGCGCCGACCCCGGCGAGACCAGCGCACCGGACGCCATGGAGCTGTTCGTCGCGGCCCAACAGGCCGTGACACCCTCCGACGTCGCCCTGGTCCAGGCGGCCCTGACCCAGTCCAACGGCCCCTGCTACACCGTCTCGTGCGGCTGCGCCTCGTCCGCCGTACAGATCGGCAACGCCCGGCGGCTGATCGCCCAGGGCGAGGTCGAGGTGGCGGTCGTCACCGGCGTCGACGTCTTCAACGTCCACCTCATCCAGAACATCCAGCGGCTGCTGAGCGGGGCGCAGCAGACCTATGACGCCCTGCGCACCACCGACATGCCGGAGCTGCTGCCGTCCTTCACCTCCCTCATGCGGCCCTACGACCGGAGAGCGGACTGCATCAACCACGGTGAGGGCGCCGCCACGGTGATCCTGGAGAGCCGTGAGCACGCCGCCCGGCGCGGTGCGCACATGTACGGCCAGGTGCTGGCCACCGCCATGACCCGGGACGGCCTGGCCAACCCCCTCGCGTCCGACGAGACCGGTGCGGAGCTGGTCGCCGCGGTCCGCCGCTGCCTCGGCGACCGGTGGCGGATCGACGACGTGCCGTACGTCCACGGCGGCAGCGACGGCAACATCGTCGTCACCGCCTTCGAGGCGGCCGCCATCCGGGAGCTGTACGGGCCCGAGAGCGAGGTGCTGGTCACCTCCCAGGAGGGCTGCTTCGGCCACAACGGGGCACCGGCCGGCTGTCTGGGCGTCGCCATGACGCTGATGATGATGGAGCGCGGGCAGGTCTGCCCCACCGCCAACTGCGAGCAGCCGGCCGACGGGCTGCCCTTCGACCCCGTCCCCGGCGTGCGGCCCCGCCCGCTCGACTTCGACTACGCGCTGAGCTTCAACTACCAGGTCGGCGGCGTGAAGAACGCCATCCTCCTCGGCAGTCCGGAAGCCGTGTGACCACGGGCAGATCACCTCCCACATACGGAGACCCCGATGAGCAACGACATGCACGGCTCGGAAGCCGAGTCACGACCCATCCATGAGACAGAGCCCGTCGCCGTGATCGGCATGGGCTGCCGGCTCCCCGGCGACACCGATTCGCCCGCGGCCCTGTGGCGGCTGCTGGTCGACGGGCGTGACGCCGTCGGCGAGCTGCCCGCGGAGCGCCGGCGCCTGGTTCCCGAGGGCTCCCCCGGTCCGGGGAGCCGGGCACCGACGCCCCGTCAGGGCGGCTATCTGCGCGAGGTGACCGGCTTCGACGCCGCCTTCTTCGGTGTCGCGGGCGGCGAGGCCGACGTCCTGGACCCCCAGCACCGGCTGCTGCTGGAGGTCACCTGGGAGGCCCTGGAACACGCCGGTCTCCCGCCGGACCGGATGAACGGCACCCGCACGGGCGTCTTCGCCGGCCTCAGCTACAGCGACTACATGGACCAACTGGCCGGTCAGCCACAGGAGTTGGAGGGCTCGATCCTGACCAACGGGCACTGTGTGGCGGCCGGCCGGATCTCCTATCTGCTCGGTCTGCACGGGCCGTGCGTGGCGCTGGACACCGCCTGCTCCTCCTCCCTGGTGGCCGTGCACATGGCCCGCCGGGCCCTGGCCGCCGGTGAGTGCGAGGTCGCGCTCGCCGGCGGCGTCACCCTGAGCTTCCAGCCGCGCATCACCCGGTCCTTCGCCCGTATGGGCATGCTGTCGGCCGGCGGACGCTGCCGGACCTTCGACGCCGACGCCGACGGCTTCGTCCGCGGCGAGGGCTGCGGCGTCGTGGTGCTCAAGCGGATGGCCGACGCGGTGCGGGACGGCGACCGGGTGCTGGCGGTGCTGCGCGGCTCGGCCACGAACCAGGACGGCTCGTCCGAGGGCCTGGCGGCGCCGTCGGTGACCGCCCAGCGGGCCCTGTATCTGGACGCCCTCTCCCAGGCCGGGGTCGACCCGCGGGACGTGGGGATGGTGGAGACCCACGGCACCGGCACCCCCGTGGGGGACCCGATCGAGTTCGCCAGCCTCGCCGAGGTCTACGGCTACGGGCCGGGCCGGTGCGCCCTGACGTCGGTGAAGACCAACGTCGGCCACCTGGAACCGGCCGCCGGGGTCACCGGGCTGATCAAGAGCGTGCTGTGCCTCCAGCGCGGCACCATCCCGGCGAATCTGCACTTCCGGCGCTGGAACCCGGCCATCACCCCCGGCGGCACCCGCTTCTTCGTCCCCACCGAACTGACCTCCTGGCCGCTGCGCACCGCCACCCGGCTGGCCGCCGTGTCCTCCTTCGGCTTCTCCGGGACCAACGCCCATGTCGTGCTCGAACAGGCCCCGGAACGGCGGCCCGCCCCGAGCCAGGACCTCGCCCGGCCCACCCGGACGGCGTCCGAGGTCTTCCTGGTGTCGGCCGGCTCCCCGGACGTGCTGCCGACCGCCGCCACCCGGCTCGCGGACTGGATGGAGGGCGACGGTGCCAACGTGCCGCTCCGCGACATCGCGCACACCCTGGCCCTGCGGCGCTGCGCGGGCCGCGGCCGGATGGGCGTGGTGACCTCCGCGCGCCGGGAACTCATCGGCTCGCTGCGGGCCTTCGCGTCCGGGGAGCGGCACCCGGCGGTGGTGACCGGCTCCGTGGCCGCCGCGGTCGAGCGGCAACCGGTGTGGGTGTTCTCCGGCCAGGGCTCCCAGTGGCCCGGCATGGGACGCGGACTGCTGAAGACCGAACCGGCCTTCCTCGATGCGCTGACCGAGCTCGACGAGCTCATCAGGGCGCAGAGCGAGGTGTCGGTGCTCGACGTGGTGCGGCAGGGCAGACCCGTCCAGGGCTGCGGCACGGTGCAGCCGGTCCTGTTCGCCCTCCAGGTCGCCCTCGCCGCCACCTGGCGCGCGTACGGCGTCGAACCCGCCGCGGTGATCGGCCACTCCATGGGCGAGGTCGCCGCGGCGGTGGTGGCCGGGGCGCTGACCCTGGCCGACGGGGTGCGGGTGATCTGCCGGCGCTCCGGACTGCTCAGCGACATCGCCGGCAGCGGCAGCATGCTCAGCGTCGCGCTGGACGCCGACACGGTGCGCGCCGAACTCGCCGACAGCGCGGCCGACACGGTGTCGGTCGCCGTCCTCTCGGCGCCCGACTCCACCGTCGTGGCCGGGCGGACCACCGAGGTGAGCCGGCTGGCCGCCGCCTGGGAGGCCCGGAAGATCCCGGTGTTCCCGATCGCGGTGGACGTCGCCTCGCACTGTCCGCTGGTGGACCCGGTGCTGCCGGCGCTGCGCTCGGCACTGGCCGGACTCGCGCCGCGGCAGCCCAAGGTGCCGTTCTACTCGACGGTCGTCGACCCCGGGGAGACCCCGGCCTTCGACGCCGACTACTGGTGCGACAACCTGCGCCGCCCGGTGCGGTTCGCCGAGGCGGTCGCCGCCGCGGCCGCCGACCGGCATGTGGTCTATGTCGAGGTCTCCCCGCACCCCGTGGTCACCCACTCCGTCGACAGCAGCCTGGCCGGCCTCGTCGCGGACCCCGTCGTGCTGCCCACGCTGCGCCGCGACGAGGACGACCAGTCCACGCTGCGGACCCAGCTCGCCGCGCTGCACTGCGCCGGGGTGCCGGTCAACTGGCGGCACCTCTACGCCGAGGGCGAGCTGGTGGACGTGCCCACCGTCACCTTCGACCGCCGCCATCACTGGGCCGACACCCCGCAGCCCCCGGCCCTCGCCGAGGCCCCCCGGGCCCAGCTGCCCGGCCACCACACCGAGTTCCCCGGCGAGCCCGTGCGGCACTGCTGGCGGGCCGACGCCGGTACCGGCGCGCTGCCCTGGCTCGCCGACCACCGGGTGCACGGCAACGCCGTCTTCCCCGGGGCGGCGCACTGCGGGCTGGCCCTCTCGGTGGCCTGCGAGGCATTCGGCGCGGCACCGCACGAAGTGGAGGTCACCGAGATCCACTTCAAGCAGCTGCTGCGGCTGGCGGCGGACACCGAGATCTCCACCGTCGTCACGATGACCGCACCGGACCGGGCCGAGTGCCAGATCCTCGCCCGGAACGAGAACGGCGACTGGGAGGCGCAGGCCGACGCGGTGCTGCACCGGCTCAGCGTCCGGCCCGAGCTGCGGCCCCGCTCCGTCGAGGACATGAGCCGGCGCCACCCGCTGTCCGTCGAACCGGCCGACCTCTACGCCGGGCTGCGCCGGCGCGGACTGGAACACGGCCCGGCCTTCACCGGCGTGCGCCGGCTGAACGCCGGCCGCCACAACGACAGTTTCTGGGCCGAGGTCGCGGTTCCGCGCGAGGCCAGCAGCCCGCCCCCCGGGCTGCCGGTGCACCCCGTCCTCCTCGATGTCTGCGCCCAGCTCGCCGTGGCGCCGCTGATCCACGAGGAGGACCAGGCGCTGGTGCTGCCGGTGGGCATGCAGGCACTGCGGCTGATCGGTGATCCGGCGACCGCCGTGTACTGCCACGCGCACGTCAGCGAGATCACGCCGGAGGCCATCGTGGCGAATGTGCGCCTCCTGGACGACAGCGGCGCCGTGGTGCTCGTCGTCAACGGACTGCGCTTCGCACGGCGCGCGGCCGCCCGCGGCACCCCGGCGGTCGACGACTGGCTGCTGGAGATCGGCTGGCGCGCCACCCCCCGCGCGGCCCCCGACGGCGGTCACGCGCCGGGCAGTTGGGTCGTGGTGGGCGAGGCGGACGGCTCGGCCCAGACGCTGGCCGCCGCGCTGCGCACCCGCTGCGCCCGTACGGTCGTCTGGGACCGGCCGCTCGACGACACCTCCCTCGACACCTTCCGGGACGCCCTGACCGGGCGGCTGGCCGCCACCCTCGAAACCCCGCGCGGCGTGGTGCTGGTGTGCGGCCCGGCGGACGGCGGGGAGCCCACCGAG
Source organism: Streptomyces sp. NPDC127097 (assembly GCF_042724075.1). Lineage (NCBI taxonomy): Bacteria > Bacillati > Actinomycetota > Actinomycetes > Kitasatosporales > Streptomycetaceae > Streptomyces > Streptomyces sp. NPDC127097. The sequence goes on from NZ_JBHXFI010000024.1 coordinate 21,723, forward strand.
CAGTCCCTGCGGCGCACCCGCCGGCTGCTCGGCGCCCTCCAGGCCCTCACCGCCACCACGGACACGCCACGGCTGTACGTCGTCACGCGCGGGGCCCGCGGTGTGGTGCCGGGCGACGAGGTCGACCTCGGCCAGAGCGCCCTGCGCGGACTGCTGCGGGTCGGCGCCCTGGAACACCCCGAGCTCCGGCCGGTGCTGGTGGACGCCGATCCGCACGACGCCGACCCCGAGGAGGTGTCCCTGGAGCTGCTGGCGGACGCGGACGACGACGAGGTGGCGCTGCGCGCCGACGGCCGGTACGTGGCCCGCCTGGAGCACGCCGCGACCGGCGGCGGGCAGGAGGAGGCGGCCACCGCGTGCACCGTGCGCTACGGGGTGGACGGATTCCGGCTGCGGGCCGGCCGGCTGGGCGATCTGTCGAGCCTGGAGTACGCCGTCACCGAGCGGCGTGCGCCCCGGCCCGGCGAGGTCGAGGTGCGGGTCACCGCCGCCGGCCTGAACTTCCGCGATGTGCTCACCGCCATGGGCCTGCTCCCCGGCGAGACGGACGTCCGCTACCGCATCGGCTTCGAATGCGCGGGGGTGGTGACCGCGGTCGGCGACGGGGTGGACCGGCAGGTCGGCGACGAGGTGATCGCGGTCGATCTCAGCGGGGGCGCGTTCGGGTCGTTCCTGACCGTGCCCGCCGACGCGGTGGCCCCCGTCCCGTTCGGTATCGAACCGGCCGTCGCGGCCGGGCTGCCGATCGCCTTCCTGACCGCCTGGTACGCGCTGCGCTCGGTCGCCCGGCTCTCCGCGGGGGAGCGGGTGCTGATCCACTCCGCCACCGGCGGCACCGGTATGGCGGCGATCGCGGTGGCCCGGATGCTGGGCGCCGAGGTGCTGGCCACGGCCGGCAGCGAGGACAAGCGCCGCTATCTGCGGGGCATGGGCATCCGCCACGTCATGGACTCCCGCACGCTGGAATTCGGCGAACGCACCCGCGAGGCGACCCATGGCGAGGGCGTGGACGTGGTCCTCAACTCGCTGTCCGGAGCGGCCATCCGGACGGGCCTGGAGACGCTGCGCCCGTTCGGCCGCTTCGTGGAGCTGGGGGTCCGCGACATCCTGGCGGACGCGCCGCTGGGCATGCTGCCGCTGCGGCACAACATCAGCCTGAGCACCGTCGACCTGATCGAGCTGCGGCGCAATCGCCCGGACACCTTCGCCACGGTGTGGCAGGAGGTCCTCGCCGCGTTCGAGGAGGGCCGGCTCAAGCCCCTGCACTGCACCGAGTATCCGCTGTCGGAGGCGACCACGGCGTTCCGCACGATGGCGGCCGCCGACCATGTCGGCAAGCTGGTGCTGACCGTGCCCGACAGCGGCGAGGCCCCCGCGGTGCTGCCCGATATGGACATGCCCGTACAGGAGGGCGGCGCCTATATCGTCACCGGCGGGCTGCGCGGTCTGGGGCTGGCCACCGCGAAGTGGCTCGCGGGCCACGGCGCCGGCCATCTCGTGCTCAACGGCCGCTCCGCCCCGTCCCCCGAGGTCGCGCAGACCCTCGCCACGGTGATCGGCAAGACCACCAAGGTGTCGGTGGTCCTCGGTGACATCGCCGAGCCGGAGGTCGCCGCCCGGCTGGTGTCCACGGCGGTGGCCGACGGCTTCCGGCTGCACGGCGTGGTGCACTGCGCCATGGTGCTGGACGACGCGGTGATCGCCAACGTCGCCGAGGACCAGCTGGAACGGGTCTGGATGCCGAAGGTCGCCGGCGCCTGGCAGCTCCACCGGGCCACGGACGGGCATCCGCTGGACTGGTTCGCGGTGTTCTCCTCGATGGCCTCGCTGCTGGGCAACCCCGGCCAGGGCTCCTACGCCGCGGCGAACTCCTGGCTCGACGGGTTCGCGGCCTGGCGCTCCGCGCAGGGCCTGCCGACGCTGGCCGTCAACTGGGGCCCGTGGGGCGAGATCGGCGTCGCCACCGACTTCAGCAGCCGCGGCTACCGCACCATCCCCACCGACCAGGGCCTGGCGGCGCTCCAGACGCTGCTGGCGCACCGGCGGGTGCAGACCGGGGTGCTCCCCGGCCCGCCGGACACCTGGCTGCCGCCCGCCGGCCGCCATCTGCCCTTCTTCAGCGGGCTGTCCGACGACGCCCCGGCGGAGCAGGCCCCGGCGCCCGACGGCGCCGAGGACATCCGGGCCCGGCTCACCGCGCTGCCGCCCGGCCTGCCCCGCAGGGCGGCGCTGGAGGAGCATCTGGCGGGCCATGTCCGCGACGTCCTGCGGCTGGGCAAGAGCTCGCTGGACCCGCAGACCCCGCTGAAATCCCTGGGATTCGACTCGCTGCTGGCCATGGAGCTACGGGCCCGCATCGACCGCTCCTTCGACCTGAACCTCCCGCGGAACTTCGTGTGGGAGCACCCGACGCTGGCCGCCCTCGCCGCCGGTATCGCCGAGCAGCTGGGCCTGGAACTGACGGCACCGTAATTCCCCGGTCATCGGGGGCACAGTACGCCCGGCGGGCAGCCGAAGCCCGCCGGGCGTCCGTCTGTTCACGGCGCCGCGAAAGCGGTAGCATTTCTTCCGCATTCCCGCCGCATTGATTTCCGGCGCCCGCCGGCTGCCTTTTCGTCAACGGTATTGCCGAATAATGCGCAACCGTTTTCTTATGGTGATAGTATTTCGCTTCGGCGAAATCCCCGGCCGCTACCAATGCCGCACCGTACGCCTTCCCGGGCGGCCGCTCGCGCTGCTTGAATAAATACGGGAAAGAGGTCGGAAGCGGCCCGGTGCACACACCGGAGGCGCGGCGAACTCCCAAGGCCGCCAGGACGGACCCAGCGATGGCGCCGGCGTGCTTCATGAGGCGAAAGCGGCATCGGAGTCCATGAGGCAGGTACGAAAGGGGTAGTCATGTTACCCACCACAATGCATTCGGCCGAAGTCATGGTGACCGCCCGGCATATCGCCGGCTGGCCCGCGGAAAGAAACTCTCTGGTCCCCGCCGACTGCTGGGGTTCCGCGCAGCGCGTGGTGCTGCGTATGCCGGCACTGAAACGGGCCGTACCCGTCTGCCGGAGCCTGGTGCGCTCCTGGCTCGACGGACAGCACATACACGACGAGGACACCCGCTATCTGGTGCTGCTGGTCCTGTCGGAACTGTTCACCAATGCCATCCAGTATTCCGCCGGCCCCCGCGTCACCTGCCGGATATGGACGTCGGAGAACCACCTGCACATCGAGGTCCACGACCGCGGGGGAACACCCTCGGTGCCCCGTATGCGCCGCCCCGGGCCGAGCCAGGAACACGGCCGCGGCCTGGAACTGGTCGACAGGTCCTCCGCGCGATGGGGACGCAGGATCGAGGCGGACCACAGCTGCACCGTGTGGGCCGCGGTGCCGCTGGCCCTCGGCGTACGGCACGGCGTGGCGCCGTAGCGCCCCTCCGGCGGCGGGCCGGATCGCCACCCCTCCGCCGCCGCACCCCTCCCGGGTGGCTCCCTACCGCCGACGGTCGGGCAGGCTCCGGCTCCGCATCCCCTCCCCGCGGGAGGCTCGGGCCCGCCGGCCGTCGGTGTCCCCCTACGGACAGCCCTTATGGGCGGCCCGGCGCCGGGCGGGCGTCACTTGGGCACCCGCACACCGCTCTCCTGTACCAGGGCGTCGAATTCGCGCACCGGCGTCATGTCGCCGAACGGCCGCAGTTCGTCCAGGAAGTGCTGCAAGTACCGTTCCCCCAGCGCCGACTTCAGCCGGCCGAGCAGGGCCACCGCCTGCACGGCGAACCGGCACGCCTCCTCGACGTCACCGGCCTGCGCTAAGACGGTGGCCAGCAACAGCAGATCGATGGTCCGGCGCCGCACCCGGGTCCGCGGATGCCGGGCGAGGGCCTCCTCGGCCCGCCGGGCGGCCGGCCGCGGCTGCTTCAGATCCCGGTAGCAGTGGGCCAACTCGTCGGCCAGATAGGCGCGGTCGAAGTGCCCGATCCACTCGGGACCGTCCCCCGGAACGACCTGCGCCATCGCTTCGGTCGCCTTGTCCGCCAGTATTTTGCACATCCGCGCGTCCCCGAGCATGGCGTAGCCGCGGGCCTCGGTCGCGTAGAACATCGCCTGCGCGGCCGGCGGGGCCTGCCCCCGGGTGCCCTCCTGCGCGGCACGGGCGAGCTGTACCGCCTCCCGGGAGCAGCCGGCGCCGACGGCCAGATGGCTCAGCCCGGCCGCCAGCACATAGCCGCCGTAGCACCGGTCGTCCGCGGCCTGCGCGAGCCGCAGCGCCTGGATGTAGTACCGCTGCGCCAGCCCCGGCTGCCCGACGTCCAGCGCCGTGTACCCGGCGAGCTCCGTCAACCGGGCCGCCGCGGCGAACAGTTGCCGTCCGGTGGCCTCCCCGTAGCTCCCGTCCATCAGGCCGGACAGCACACTGCTGAGGCAGGTGACGATGACCGGGCGCACATATCCGCTGCCGACCCGGTGGTCGAGTTCGGCCAGCGCCTGGGTGGTCGACCGGACCAGCTCGACATCGGTCGTCCCCACCCGCGGCCCCAGCCGCCAGTCGCGGGCCACCTGGGGGTCCGGGGAGCTGATCAGCCAGTCCCTGCTGGGCTCGACCAGCGCCGAGGCGGTCATGGCGGAACGCGACAAGAGCCCCCGGGACTCGGCGTCCATATGCCATAGTTCACGGACCTGTTCCAGCGCGTCCTCCACCGTGGCCGCGAAGTGGAGGCCGACCCCGCAGGTCACGCTGTTGCCGTTGGCCATGCCGATTTCTTCCGTGGAGACCGTGCGGCCGAGTTTGCCGCTCAGCGCCTCGGCAATGATGGCGGGCACCCGGCCGCGTGGCCGCTGCCCGCTCAGCCACCGGCTCACGGAGGTCTTGTCGTACCGCAGATCCAGGCCCTGCGCCTCTCCCAGGACGTTCACCTGCCGGGCCAGGGCGGAGTTGGACAGTGCGGCTTCCTGGATGAGCGACCGCAGCCGCTGGTTGGTCTGACGCGCGACGAGTGGTCGGGCGGCCATGGTGCGCCTCCAAGCACATGCCGCCAACGGATCACGTTGGCATATCCAGAGAGAACGGGACAGGACAGTCAATACCCAACAAGCGGGGCTGAATCGCCATGACCAAAGTCAAGTCGTCGCCTGGGCGTTGCGCCCAGTAGCAAAGGTGCATACGGGGGCTCCAGAAGCCCGCCCCTCGCACGCACGTGCCCTGCGCGCCCCTGCCGTCCCCTCCGGCGCCCGGCGCACCCCACCGCGCACAACGCGCACCACCCCGAGCGCGGCCCACGCGCCCGGGTGAGCCGTACGGGCCGGAGCCCCGTACGCCGCCGCGTCACGCCACCATCGGCCGGTCCGTCGGGGCGATGGGCGCCGGCAGCGCGGTGGCGCCGGTGAGATAGCGGTCGGTGGCCGCCGCGGCGGCCCGGCCCTCCGCGATGGCCCACACCACCAGGGACTGCCCGCGCCCCGCGTCGCCCGCGACGAAGACCCCGTCCGTCCCGGCCCCGGCCGGCCGCTCGCCCCGTACGGCCGCGAAGCCGGCGTCCCGGGCGAAATTCCCCCGGGCGTCCAGCGTGAGCCCCAGCTGCGTCATCAGCCCGGTGCCCCGTTCCGGACCGGAGAAACCGAGGGCGATCAGCACCAGCTCCGCCGGGATCACCCGCTCGGTGTCCGGCCGCGGCGCTCTGGCCACCGGTTCCACCTCCGTCAGATGCAGCGCGCGCACCCGGCCGGCCGCGTCGCCCTCGAACCGGAGGGTGGCGGAGGAGAAGAACCGCGGATCCGTGCCCGCCCGGCCGCGGGCCTCCTCATGGGCGTGCGAGATCCGGTAGACCTTCGGGTAGACGGGCCAGGGCTCGGTGTCCGTCCGGGCGTCGCCCGGCTCCGGGTTGATGTCCAGCTGCACCACGGAGGCCGCGCCCTGGCGCAGCGCGGTGCCCAGGCAGTCCGAGCCGGTGTCGCCGCCACCGACGATCACCACATGCCGGCCCTCGGCGGTGACCGGTGTCGCGGCGAGGTCGCCCTCCCCGACCCGGTTGGCGAGGGTCAGATACTCCATCGCCTGGTGGACACCGCACAGTTCACGCCCGGGGACGGGCAGCTCCCGCCGCTCCATGGCCCCGACGGCCACCACGAGCGCGTCGTGCCGCCTGCCGAGGTCGGTGGCGTCGACCGCGCCGCCGACGTCCATCCCCGTACGGAACTTGGTGCCCTCGTCCCGCATCTGCGCGATCCGGCGGTCCAGATACCGCTTCTCCAGCTTGAACGCGGGGATGCCGTAGCGCAGCAGTCCGCCGATGCGGTCGGCGCGCTCGTAGACGGCGACGGTGTGGCCGATACGGGTCAGCTGCTGCGCCGCCGCCAGTCCCGCGGGCCCGGAGCCGATGACCCCCACGCTCTTCCCGCTGAGCCGCTGCGGCGGATGCGGGGTCGTGAACCCCTGCTCCCAGCTCCGGTCGGCGATGGTCTGCTCGACGTTCTTGATCGTCACCGGGTCGGCGTTGATGGCCAGCACACAGGCGTCCTCGCAGGGCGCCGGGCACAGCCGCCCGGTGAACTCGGGGAAGTTGTTCGTGGCGTGCAGCCGCTCGGCCGCGGCCCGCCAGTTGCCCCGCGTCGCGTAGGCGTTCCACTCGGGGATGAGGTTCCCCAGCGGGCAGCCGCTGTGGCAGAACGGGATGCCGCAGTCCATGCAGCGCCCCGCCTGCTCGGCCACCAGGGGCAGCAGTGCCTGCCCCGCGTAGACCTCGTTCCAGTCGTTCAGCCGCTCCTCGACGGGGCGCGCCGGAACGGGCCGGCGGGGGGTCTTGAGGAAGCCGTGTGGGTCGGTCATGCACCGCCTCCATCGCTCACTCACGGTGCAATAAGGCGTTCTGCCAGCCTACGCCTGGTTTGCACGGGTTTCCTGGACCGATGAGAGCGATCGGGGGGCTGATGAGTGCGATCGCGGGGCCGATCATGGGCGAGATCTCGCCATCGGACGACTTCCCTGTGTGTCCGATCGACGGCTGTGGGTGGCGCTCGACACTCGCGAGGGCCGGCTGTCTTCGCGGCGATAACGGGCAAAGTGCGTGTACTGACGGCCACGAGGCATCGGCAATGAGTAGGCAAGGCTTCCTCGGGTTGCCTGTGCGGGATATCGATTAGGTCACAGCGGTCGTTAATTTGCCCTGTTCAGAGGATTTTGGTCATTTCGATCCGTGATCTGGATCACGCTGGCTGAAATTCGCCCGTGGTACATCTTCACGACCACCTGACGGACGTCACCCATGTCCGCGTAGGGGGCGCTTGAGCCGGCCACCGCCGGCATGCAACTCCATCAGCATCCGGGGGGATCGAGACCCGATCCGTCGCCAAGCTAGGCGCGGGTCGGCATGGAGCGGAAAGGCGCACCACACATGACCTCAAAGCAGGTCGGCACCAACCTCGGCGACGGCAGCGGAGCCTCGGGCACCACGCCGGAAGAGGGCTACGAGCGAGGTCTCGGCAGCCGTCAGGTCCAGATGATCGCCATCGGCGGCGCCATCGGCGTCGGCCTCTTCCTGGGCGCGGGCGCGAACATCGCGAAGGCCGGGCCCAGTCTCATCCTCATGTACGCCCTCGCCGGCGTGATCGTCTTCTTCATCATGCGGGCGCTCGGTGAGCTGCTCCTGTATCGCCCCGTCTCGGGGTCCTTCTCGGAGTACGCCCGTGAGTTCCTCGGCCCGTTCTTCGGGTTCGTGACGGGCTGGACGTACTGGCTCATGTGGGTCGTCACCGGCATGGCCGAGCTGACGGCCGCCGCTATCTACGTCCATTTCTGGTTCCCGGACATTCCGCAATGGGTGACCGCACTGGTCTTCCTGGTCGTGCTGTTCGTCGCCAACCTGATCTCGGTGAAGCTCTTCGGTGAGATCGAGTTCTGGTTCTCGATGGTCAAGGTCACCGCGCTCATCGGCATGATCGTGATCGGTCTCGGTGTCGTCACCTTCGGCTTCAGCCAGGCGGGAGACGCCGCCGCGGTCTCCAACATCTGGGCCCACGACGGGATCTTCCCCAACGGCATCGGCTCCAGCCTCATGACCCTCCAGGGCGTCATGTTCGCCTACCTCGCCGTCGAGCTGGTCGGTGTCACCGCGGGCGAGTCCGAGAACCCCGAGAAGACCCTGCCCAAGGCCATCAACACGCTGCCGTGGCGCATCATCGTCTTCTACGTCGGTGCGCTCAGCGTGATCCTCATGGTCGTGAAGTGGACCGAGTTCCAGCCGGGCGTCAGCCCGTTCGTGGCCGCCTTCGCGAAGATCGGCATCCCGGCCGGTGCGGCGATCATCAACTTCGTCGTGCTGACCGCGGCGCTGTCGTCCTGCAACTCGGGTATGTACTCGACCGGACGCATGCTCCGCGACCTCGCGGCCAACTCCGAGGCCCCGAAGGTCCTCGGCAAGCTGAGCTCCAGCAAGACCCCGGCCCTCGGCATCACCCTCTCCGCCGCCCTCATGGGCATCGGCGTGATCCTCAACTACGTCGTCCCGGAGAAGGCATTCGCCTACGTCACGTCGGTGGCCACCGCGGCCGGTATCTGGACCTGGCTGATGATCCTCGTCAGCCATATCCTCTACCGCCGCGCGGTCGTCGCCGGCCGGCTGCCCGCCTCGTCCTTCCCGGCGCCCGGAGGCACGGTGTGCAGCTGGATCGCGGTGGCGTTCCTGCTCCTGGTGACCTGCCTGATCGCCATCGACCCGGAAAGCCGCATCTCGCTGTACGTGGGCGCCGGCTGGGCCGTGTGCCTGGCGGTCGGCTGGGCGATCCTCAAGTCCCGCAACCCGCACATCGCGGCGAGGGCGACGGCCCAGGACAAGCAGCTGGAGTCCGCCGGACAGCCGCGCGGCTGACCGGAGCGGCCTCCGAGGTCCCGCACAGACGGCCCGTGACGCCGTCGAAGCCCTGACAGGGCGCCCAGGCACAGACAGCCTGGGCGCCCTGTCGGCGTGTTCCGCACCCGGTCCGGTCAGTTCCGGTACCGGGCGCGGCCCACGGCGGCGGCCACCGTCAGGGGAACGGTGAGGACCGCCGCGGTCAGGAACATCCCACGGTAGGCGTGGTGTTCCGCAGAGCTTGCGGCAATGGCGCTGGCCAGCGCGCTGCCGACGTAGAGGGCCACCCCGAACATCGCCACGCCGGTGGCGCGGGCCGCCGGGGACAGCGCGGTGGCCCAGGACTGGATCGTGGAGTGCATGAACGACCAGCCGCCACCGAGCAGCAGCGCGCACCCCACCAGCGCGGGCACCGACTGGCTCGCCGTGGCGAGGCCGAACGCCACCGCCATCTGCACCCCGCCGGCCACGATCAGCCGCACCGGCGTCCAGCGCCCCACCAGCCGCTTGACCTGCTGCGCCGCGGCCATCGACCCCACGCCGTACAGCGCGGACACCGCACCGGCCAGCGTCGCCGAGGCGCCCTGGGCCTCCAGCGCCGGTGCCAGGTACGTCAGGAAGCCCAGCAGGACGGCGCCTTCGAGCATCGCGACGGCCATCACGTACCACTGCCAGCGGGACCGCAGGACGACCTTGAACGGGGCGAGCAGCGCGCCGGGAGCCGCCCGCGGCGGTTCCGGCAGCCGCCGCAGGGCGACGACCAGGTAAGCGGCGATGACCCCGGGGAGAGCGAAGACCAGCCGCCAGCTGACGTAGTGCGCCAGCGCCCCGGCGACGACGGTGGCCACCGCGGTGCCCAGCGCGAACGCGGTCATCAGCTCGCTGAGCGGGCGCTGGCGGACCGCGGCGGGCACGGTGTCCCCGACGTAGGTGATGGACGCGGCGATGGACGCGGCGAAGAACGCGCCGGCCGCCACCCGCGCCACGATCAGCACCGTCGCGCCGGGGGCGAGCACCGAGCAGAGGGCGGCGACGGCGGCCCCGGCCAGCGACATCCGCATCACCCGCACCCGGCCCAGCCGGTCGCTCAGCAGCCCCCAGACCGGCTGCATCAGGCCGTACGAGAGGAAGTAGCCGCTGGCGGCGAGCATCACCGTGGTGAGCGGGACACCGAGCTGGGTGCCGATGAGCAGCAGCATCGGGGTGATGCAGAAGCGGTCGAAGTTGCTGACGAAACCGGCCGCGCGCAGCAGGCGCAGCGAGGCGGCGGGCATCGGCGGCGCGGCCGGGCCGGTGGCGGCGGCCGGAGCGGGCGGGGGAGTGGTGCGCGGTGCGTCGGCGGTGTCCATGGGGCTCCTCGTGGCGTGTGCCGGTGTGGTCGGACCGGCGGTTCCAGCCCATCACCGCGGCCGGCCGGCGGGACCCCGTAGCCGATTACCCTTGCTCACACCCTGGGGCGCCAAAGCCCCAGCGGCAGGCCGGCGGTACGGGGGGAGTGGGGCGTGCACGAGGGCGGATCCGGCGGCCCGCGCCGCGAACTGGGCGCGTTCCTGCGCTCCCGCCGCGAGCGGCTGGCGCCCGCCGACGTCGGGCTGCCCGGCTCACCGCGGCGCCGTACGCCGGGCCTGCGGCGCGAGGAGGTCGCCGAGCTGGCCGGGGTCAGCAGCTCCTGGTACGCGTGGCTGGAGCAGGGGCGGGTCCGTACGTCGGAGCAGGTGCTGCGGTCCGTGGCGCGGGCGCTGCGGCTGACCGCGGACGAGACCGCGCATGTGCTGTCGTTCGTGGAGCACGCCGCGCCGGCCGAGCGGGCGCCGGGGTGGGTCTCGCGCAATCTGCTGTCGCTGGTGGAGCAGCTGGCGCCGAACCCGGCCGTGGTGCTCGACCCGCACTGGGACCTGCTGGCCTGGAACGCGGGGTACGCGGCGCTGCTCACCGACCTGGCGCGGCTGGCGCCCAAGCAGCGCAATCTGCTGTGGCTGGTGTTCCGCTGGCCGCCGGCCCGGTCGCTGCTCGCCAGTTGGGAGCCGGAGGCGCGGAGCCTGCTGGGCCAGTTCCGGGCGAAGGCGGCCCGGCACCCGGAGGACGGCCGCTATGCGGAGATCACCGAGGAGCTGCTGGCCGACCCGGACGCGGCCCGCTGGTACGGCCGCCGGGAGACCTCGGCGTTCCACCCCGCCGTCCGTCATTTCCGGCACCCGGTGGCCGGGGATCTGCGGCTGCGGTACGTCAAGCTCGCCGCCGTGGACCAGCCGGGCCACCATCTGCTGGCCTACCTTCCCGACGACCGGGCGACGGAGGAGGCGCTGACGGCGCTCACCGGGTGAGCGCCGTCAGGGAGGCGGTGTCAGGAACGCGGTGTCAGGACGCGAGCACCGCCTTCATCACCGACCCGTCGGCCACCGCGGTGAGCGCGTCGGCGTGCCGCTCCAGCGGGAACGGCGTCACCAGGCTCGCCAGGTCGAAGCGGGCGGTCAGGGCCGGCAACAGCCGGACGTACTCGACGAGATGGGCGCCGGTGAAGGCCCAGGAGCCGACCACGTCGAGCTGCCGGTGGACGATCTGGTGCGGGTTGATCAGGGTGTCCCCGGCGTCCGTGTACTGGCCGATGATCAGGTAGCTGCCGCCCCGGCGGGCCAGGGTGAGGCCCTGTCCGACGGCGGCCGGCACCCCGGCGCACTCGATCACCAGGTCGGCGCCGTGCCCTCCGGTGGCGGCCCGTACCTCGCGCAGGATCTCCTGGGGGTCGGCCGCGTCGGCGATGTTCAGGTGGACGTCCCCGATGCCGGCCGCCGCGGCCCGCTCCAGCCGCCCGGCCGGACCGCCGACGACCACGACCTTGGCGGCCCCGGCCAGCTGCGCGAACGCGGCGGCCGCCAGCCCGACCGGGCCGCTGCCCTGCACCACGACGGTCTCCCCGAGCCGCACCGGCCGCCGCTCGTACAGCGCGTGCGCCACGGTGGGACCGGCGCAGGCCAGCGACATGGCGGCGAGCGGGTCGGTGCCGTCCGGGACCTTGATCACGGTGGTGCCGGGCTGGAGCACGATGTGGTCGGCCCAGGCCCCGGAGAGCTCCGGCCCGTCGGTGAGGGCGCGGTTGACGCCGTAGGTGCGGCGCCGCTCGCACAGGGTCGGTTCGCGGTGCAGCCGGCAGGGCGGGCAGACCCCGCAGGCGAGCGAGGAGGCCCACATCACCGTGTCGCCGGCCGCGAGCGGGGCCCCGGTGGCGTCCGTGGGGGTACCCCCTGCTCGAACGGAGTCGAGAGCTCGGGGGAGCTGACCGTCCCCCAACTCCCGTATGACGCCGAGCCCTTCGTGCCCGAGGACCAGCGGCACGGGGATGTCCAGGTGGCCCTGCTGAAGATGCAGATCGGTGCCGCAGATGCCGCCGTAGCCGCAGGCCACGACCATCCCGCCGGCGGGGGCCGGGGGCAGCGGGAACTCCCGCAGCCGCAGCGGCCGGCCGAACTCCTCCAGGACGACGGCGCGTCCGGTGCGCCCGGTCATGCCGTCACCGCGCTCAGGCCCTGGGAGAACGGCGCCGCCAGCGGCCGCAGCGGCTCGGTGTCGCGGCACACCACATGCTCCGGACGGGGTTCGCCCGCGGGCCGCGGCAGGTTGGCGGTGTCGTTGTAGGTGGCGATCAGCAGCCGGCGGGCGAACGGCGACATATTGGGGGACGAGCCGTGCACGATCTCCGGGGAGAACAGCACGACGGAGCCGGCCGGGCCCTTGGGGCTGGTCATCCCGTGCCGGTCGACGAGCTCGGCGAGCTGCTGCGGCGACAGCGAGATGTCGTCCGGGTCGAGGTGCTGCTCGGACCGGGCGGCTGCCGACCGGCCCTCGTGGACGAGTCCGTCGCGGTGCGAACCGGGCAGGAAGATCACCGGGCCGTTGAACTCGGTGACATCGTCGAGGAAGACGCCGATGTTGACCTGGCGCGGGGCGGGCAGGTTGTCGGCCAGCCGCCAGGCGAGGAAGTCCTGGTGCCAGGCCCACTTCTCGCCGCCGAACGCCGGCTTCGCGTTGATCTTGAACTGGTAGATGTAGACGTCGTCGGTGAGCAGCTGCCGGACCGGCTCCAGGATGCGCGGGTCGCGGATCAGGCCGGCGTACTCGGGCTGCCGCTGGTGCGAGGCGTAGACCGCGCGCACCTCCGTGCCGCCGTCCTCGGTCACCACCTGCGGGCCGGGCACCTTCGCATCGCGCTCGAAGGCGGCGCGGAGGGTCTCCACCTCCTGCGGGTCGAGGAGGGATTCGAGCAGCAGGAACCCCTGCTCGTGGTACTGGTCGGCCTGTTGCCGGGTCAGTCGCATGCGGTTCTTCTCCTGAGAGGTGAGGGAATCCGTCGGGGCGGACCGGTGGGGTGAGCGGACCGGGTGGTGGGGGGTCACCCCATGAAGTGCCCGCCGTCGACGATGAGTTGCTGTCCGGTGACGTAGCCGCTGCGCGCGGTCACCAGGAATTCGAGGGCGTCGGCCATGTCCTCGGCCGTGCCCAGCCGGCGGCCGGGGATGGTGTCCAGGACGGCGGCCAGCCGCTCCGGGTCATCGAGGCGGTAGCGCTCGGTGACCTCTTCGGTGTCGGTGAAGCCCGGCAGCAGGGCGTTCACCCGGATGTGCGGGGCGAGTTCGAGGGCCAGGCACTTGGTGAGCTGGAGCAGGCCCGCCTTGCTCGCGCAGTAGTTGGCGCCGTTCGCCCGGGGCCGGATCGCCGTGGTGGAGGCGACGTTGACGATGCTGCCGCCGCCGGCCGCCACCATCGCGGGCGCCAGGGCCCGGGTGAGGTGGAAGGGGCCGGAGAGGTTGGTGGCCAGCACCGTGTCCCAGTCCTCGTCGGCCATCGACAGGAACGGCCGGTCGCGGTTGACGCCGGCGTTGTTGACGAGGACGGCGGGTGCGCCGTACCCGTCGGTGATCCGGGCGCCGACCGCCCGGACCTCCGCGGGCCGGGCGAGGTCGCAGCGCAGCGTCTCGATCCGGCCGTCGCCGGCCTTCGCGGTCTGCTGCGCGGCGGCGTCGTCACCGCGGTAGAGGGCGATCACCCGGTGGCCGAGGGCGGCGAGCCGGAGGCTCAGGGTCCGCCCGATGCCGCGGGTGCCGCCGCTGACCACGGAGAGCGTCATGACATCTCCCTGAAGTCGCTTCTGCGGAAGGTCAGTTGGCGACGAGGTCGCCGCGCTGGAGGCCCGAGCCCGCGGGCACCTCGGCCGGGTCGCCGCCCACGCCGCTGATCCCGTTGTGGGCGTCGACGAAGACGACGTGCGGGACGAAGGAGGCCGCCTCGTCGTCCGTCATGGCGGCGTAGGCGATGAGGATGACGAGGTCGCCGGGGCTGATGAGCCGGGCCGCGGCGCCGTTGATGCCGATGACGCCGGAGCCGGCCGGGCCCTCGATGACGTAGGTGGACAGCCGGGCGCCGTTGTCGATGTCGACGATGTCGACCTTCTCGCCGGCCATCAGGTTCGCGGCCTTCATCAGGTCGGCGTCGACGGTCACCGAGCCGACGTAGTGCAGATCGGCCTGGGTGACGGTGGCGCGGTGGATCTTCGACTTCATCAGGGTGCGGTACATGGGGATTCCTCAGGTGTGGTGGGAGGGATGTGAGGGCACGGCGCGGCCGCGGGTGGGGCCGGCCGGTGGGGCAACGGCCGGGTCAGGCCGGCCAGGTGGCGTAGCGACGCATGCCGTACAGCAGCGGCGCCTCCTCGGTGGCCGGGGTGTGCGTCCGGATGCCCAGCACCTCGCCGATCACGATGGTGTGATCGCCGGCCGGGGTGAGCCGGGCGACCCGGCACTCGGCGGTGGCGTGGGCGTCCTGGATCAGCGCCGGCAGGCCGGTGACGGGCGCGGGCCGCCAGGGGACGGCGCGAAAGCGTTCGGCGGCCGGCCCGGCGAACGCCTCGGCGGCCCGCCGCCCCGCGCCGTGCAGGAGGTTGACGGTGAAGGCCCCGCGCGCGGCGAGGACCGGCAGGGTGCTGCCGTTGTTACCCGCGCACACCAGCAGCTGCGGCGGGTCGAGGGAGACCGAGCACAGGGCGGTGCAGGTGAAGCCGTACGGCGTGCCCCCGGCGTCGGCGGTGGTGATGACGGCGACACCGCTGGGGTGCGAGCTCATCAGCGCCCGGAACGCGTCCCGGGTCACCGCGAGTTCGTCCTGGACCGGGGTCACCATGCGAACGCCCGGGCGTCGTAGAGATTGACCCCGACGGCGGCCTTGCCCAGGTACTCCAGGCACTCCTGCGGCTTGGCCGGCATCACATGGGCGAACTGCGCCTCGCGGATCAGCCGTTCCAGCGGATGGCTGCGGCTGATCGCGGCCGAGCCGCACAGCCGCAGCGCGTCCTGCGCGAGCCGCGGGCCGGCCTCGCCGACCACGTACTTGGCGGCGTGCACCATGGCGTTCGCCTCCAGGCTGCCGCGCTGCGCGGTGACGAGGTCACCGGCCTCGTGCACCAGGGCGCGGGCGGCCCGCAGCCGGGCCGACATCCGGCCCAGCTCCTGCTGCACCACGGGCGAGTCCGCGCGGGCGGGGGAGGCGGTGACATGGTCGACGGTGTGCTGGAAGAGGGCCTCGGCGATGCCGAGATAGGCGCCGGTGTAGCCGGCGATCATCCAGTGCGGTTCGCGGACGACCTTGAACAGGGACATGCCCTCGACGCCGAGGTAGAGCCGGGAGCGGGGCACCGGGACCTCGTCCAGCGTCATCGGGGCGGTGCTGGTGCCGTACATCGCGGACAACTGCGGCACGGTGCCGAAGCCGACCCCGGGGTCGTCGGCGGCGACGACGAAGTGCGACGCCTCCCCGCTGTCCTCGTCGCCGCCTTCGGGGGCGGCCGCGACGACGTAGTAGTCGGCGGCACCGGCCAGCGACACGAACGACTTCTTGCCGCTGAGGAGGTAGTGGGTGCCGTCGTCGGAGAGGCGGTAACGGGTCCGCATACCGCGGAGCTTGGCGCCGCGGCCGGCCTCGGAGGTGGCGGAGGCGAACAGCTTGCGGCCGTTCACGACCTCGTCCAGCATCCAGGCGCGGAAGGTCTCGGCGGCCGGGGGCAGCCGGGTGCCGGCGGCATCGGCGAGCGCGCCGATGACGACATGGTGCATGTTGAGGCCGAGCGCGGCGGCGCCGTGGTGGGCGCCGAGTTCGGCCAGCACCCGCCAGTAGTCGCCGAAGCCGAGGCCCGCGCCGCCCGCCTCCTGGGGGACGAGCAGGGCGAGCAGACCGGACTCGCGCAGGATGCGGTAGCTCTCGTGGCCGTTGTCGTGGCCGGCGTCGGTGTCCGCGGCGAGCGGGGCGAGCCGTTCGCCCGTCTCCGCGGCGAGTTTGAGGAGATCGTCGAGGGGGGTCGGCAGCGTCATCGAAGTCCTTCGGGTCGGTGGTCGGCCGGTCGGGTCCCGACCGGTCAGTTCTCGACGGGCAGGCCGAGTTGCCGGGCCACACCCACGCGCAGCAGGTCGTTCGGACCGGCGTAGGTGAGGGCCGCCATGGGGGCGGCCAGGTCGGCGGCGAGGTCGAAGCCGGGGAGGAAGGCCCGGACGCCGGACAGCGCGGTGGCGTGCTCGGTCATCCGTACGTAGTCCTCGGAGACGGAGATCTTGGTGAGGGCCGCCCCGGCGGCGAGCTGCCGGGCGGGTGTACCGGCGTCGAGCCGGGCGGCCATCGCGTAGAGCTGGACGCGGGAGCGGTGCAGCGCCAGGGCCATGTCGCTGACCCGCCCCGCGACCTGGTGGCTGGCGCCCATCCGGCGGCCGAAGTGGTCGCGGTCCGCGGCCCAGTCGACGGTACGGGCCAGGAGGCGCCGCATCGGGCCGAGCGCGTAACCGAGGACCAGGGAGCGCTCCCAGGCGGTGGTGGAGGCCATCACCGCCAGCCCGGAGCCCTCCTGGCCGAGCAGCGCGCTCGCCGGCAGCCGGGCGCCCTCGAAGAGCAGCTCCCCCATCGGCACGGTGGGCAGCGCCGTCTTGGTGAAGGTCTCACCGCGGCGGATCCCCGGCAGATCGAGCGGGAAGAGGAACGCGGACAGCGCGAACGGCGAGCGCCCCTCGGCGGTACGGGCGAAGACGATCGCCCGGTCGGCGACCGGCGCGGCGGTGATGAACGTCTTCGCGCCGTCGAGCACGAAGCCGTCACCCTCCCGCCGGGCGCGGGTCTCCATGGAGAACGGGTCGCTGCCGCCGCCGCGTTCGGTCAGCGCGTGGCACAGCAGCTCCCGGCCCTCCTGGACGTCGGCGGCCGCGCGCCAGGCGTCGCCGCCGAGGGCGTCCCGCAGCGGGAACTGCATCCCGAAGATCTGCGAGGCCAGCGCGTAGCACAGGCCCGGGTCGGCGCCGGCCAGACCGATCCCCTCGATCATGGCGAGCGAGCGGGTGACCGGGCCGGGTGCGGTGGCGTCCGGCCCGGCGAGCCGGAGCACACCGAGGTCGGCCATGGCCTGCCACTGTGCCCGGAAGTCCTGGCCGGCGAGCCGCTCCAGCACCGGTGCGGCCAGCGCCTGGTAGGTGTCGACGAAACCCTCGGTCTCCGGTGCGCCGGTGCGCAGCGCCGCGGTGGCCGCCGCGCTCATTTGCCGCCCTCGGCGGAGAGCTTCTCGATGGCCACCCAAAGGGCCTTGGGGCTGCGGAAGTTGGCGGCGACGATCTCGGTGTCGGGCAGGCTGACGCCGGCCTCCTTGTCGAGCGCCGCGACGATCTCCATGATCGCCAGCGAGTCGACCAGGCCCCGCTCCAGCAGCGGGGTGTCGGCGTCCAGGGAGCCGGCGTCCTCGCCGGGCCCCCAGGTGATCCGGCTGCCGATGAGGGTGCAGAGTTCTTCGACGCTGTTCATACGGTTCATACGGTGATCTCCTCCGGGAGGGCGGGGGCCGAGGGGTGGCCGTCGGTGTCGCGCAGCGCGCGGCGGTCGACCTTCCCGCTGGTGGTGGTGGGCAGGGTGGCGAGCGGAACGATCCGGTCCGGCAGCATCCGCCGGGGCAGCACCTCGCGCAGCGCGGCCAGGACCTCCCGTTCGGTGGCGTCGGTCTGTGCGTAGGCCCAGATCTGGCCGGCGTGCGGGCCGTCCTTGGCGACGACCGCCGCGGTGGCGATCCGCGGCAGCTCCAGGACGGCGTTCTCCACGTCCATCAGGTCGATACGGTGACCGCGCCGCTTGACCTGGTTGTCGCGCCGGCCGCGCAGGAAGACCAGGCCGTCGGGGGTGATCCGGCCGAGGTCGCCGCTGGCGTAGGCGCGGCGGGCCACGCCGTCGCGA
This sequence comes from Streptomyces sp. NPDC127097, assembly GCF_042724075.1. Taxonomy (NCBI): domain Bacteria; kingdom Bacillati; phylum Actinomycetota; class Actinomycetes; order Kitasatosporales; family Streptomycetaceae; genus Streptomyces; species Streptomyces sp. NPDC127097. Next base: position 39,802 of record NZ_JBHXFI010000024.1, read on the forward strand.
CAGGTGACGGTGACCGTGGGGTCGTCGGGGGCGCCGCCGCGCAGATAGCCCTGGAAGACGACGGGCCCGGCGATATGGATCTCGCCCTCGCCGTCGGTGGGCGCACCGTCCTCGTCCAGCACCTCGATGTGGACGCCGCCGATCCCGCGGCCGATGGGCAGTTCCCGGTCGGCGGTCCAGTCGGCCGGCACCCGGTAGTAGGTGCAGGCGTTGGTCTCGGTGGGCCCGTACAGGTTGTAGAACGGCACCCCGTCCAGCAGCCGCAGATAGCGCTCCAGCAGTTCGGGGGCGAACGCCTCCCCGCCGAAGGCCGCGATGCGCAGGGCGGGCGGCGGGGCGTCGGCGATACCGCCCTGCTGGAGCATGTTGTGGTAGAGCGACGGCACGGCCATGAAGGCGGTGATGCGCTGTTCGGTCAGCCAGCCGACGACATCGCGCGGGAAGGCCCGCAGCAGATCCGGCATCAGGACCGTGCAGGCCCCCGCGGCGGCGGCGCTGAACAGGTCGAAGGTGGTCAGGTCGAAGGTGAGCGCGGCCTGCGAGCCGATCCGGTCGTCCGGGGTGAGGCCGAACTCACCGGCCGCCCACAGCGCGTAGTGGGCGACGTTCTCGTGCGAGAGCAGCACGCCCTTGGGCCAGCCGGTGCTGCCGGAGGTGAAGAGGATGTAGCCGCCGGAGTCGGCGGGCGCGGGCAGCGGCGCGGGCCGCTCCTCGGGGGCGAGGATCCGCAGCCGGTGCAGGCCGTGGTCGAGGGCGCCCTCGTCGGCCGGTGCGCCGTCGCGGGCGCGGGTGGCGGCGCGCCGGGCCCCGGTCAGCGCCCGGTCGACGGTCACCAGCAGGGACAGCCCGGCGTTGCGGATCATCCGGGCGGTGCGCTCCGGCGGGTCGGCGGTGTCCAGCGGCGCGGTCACCGCACCGGCCCGCAGCGCCGCGTACAGGGCGATGACGGTGGCCGGGGTCTTGGGCGCGTAGACGCCGACCCGGTCACCCGGGGCGACGCCCTCGGCGGTCAGCCGCGCCGCCAACGCGTCCACGGCGCGGTCGAGTCGGGCGTACGTCCAGCTCTCACCGAACCCCTCCAGCGCGGTGCGGTCGGGGTGCACCCGCGCCGAGCGGGCCAGCAGGGCGTCGAGGCGTACGGAGGCCGGCGCGGTCATCGGGCGGCCTCCACGGACTGGGCGTGCCCGGCGAGGAAGTCGCACACGGTGTCGGTGACCAGGTCGGGACGGACCAGATGGGGGTAGTGGTCGCAGCCCTCGGGCACCAGGCGCCGGAACGGGCCGCTGACCGCGCGCTCGACGGCGTCGACCTGGGCGAGTGAGCCGTACTCGTCCGCGTCCCCCTGGATCATCAGCACCGGCGCGGTGATGTCGAGGTCGTTCTCCAGGGACCAGCCGCGGAAGGCGGGCGAGAGCCAGACCCCGCTCCAGCGGTCGAAGACGCCCCGGGGGTCGTCGTGCACCATGGCCATCTTCTTGGCGAGCGGGCCCGCGTCGTAGGCGGCGCGGGCGTTCTCTATGCCGACCCGGTTCTCCTCCTCGAAGTACATGTGCGGGCCCATCCCGACGACGGCTTCGACGGGGTGCGCCGAGGCGTACAGCAGGGCGATGGACGCGCCGTCGCTGTGGCCGACCAGGACGGGGCGGGTAAGGCCCAGCGCACCGAGCAGTTCGGGCAGTACGTCCTGGGCGTGCTCATGCATATAGCGGGGGGTGCGCGGCAGCGGGTCGGGGCCGCTGCCGCCGTTGCCGTGGCGGGAGTAGACCAGGGCGCGGCGTCCGGTGGCGGCGGCCAGCCGGGCGGGGAAGCGTCCCCAGGCGGCGAGGCAGCCGAGTCCGCCGTGCAGGAAGACCAGGGGCGCCAGGTCCGGGTCACCGTCGATCAGGACATGTTCAAGGGGACCGTTGCGCGTATCGATTACGGGCACAGCAAATCCTTCTCAGTGATGTACGGCAGCAGAAGGGGAGTTATGAAAAACGCAGCCGGCGGCATGCCGCGGCGGCGTGCCAGGACGCGGCAGAAAGGTGAATGACGGGCCGGCAGGCGGCAGTAATAGTTGAAGAAAAATAGTTGGATAGAGCGGTGGTCATCAATGGAACGGCGAAGCGGAACCGACGCATCACATGACGTCGAATCGCTCGTGCCGCATCCGGCGCCACCGGTGGACGGCGCCGTCCCGTAACTAGCTACGAAACGCTCTCAAAGGCGGTGACAAAGCAACTTCAAGCACCGGAACCTGCTGGACGGCCCGGCCGCCCAGACATTCTTTTACATTCACTTTGGCCAATTTTTGCGCTGCACCCATTGACGGCGCTGCACCAATACCCCTGCACATGACCCCCGTTGCACACCCCGTTGCACGCATGACTGCTCACCAGCGGTGTCGACGACCGGTGCCGGCTTCCTGGCGCCCGGTCCGCTCGGTGGCATCAAGAAGACTAGACACTGGGCAGGGGCTGGAGAAATGAAATTGCTGAACCGCCTATACGCCCCACGAATGAACGTCGATCTGCGTCATCTGCGCTGCTTTCTCGCGGTAGCCGAGGAAGGCGGCTTCACGGCCGCGGGTCGCCGGCTGCATCTCGCCCAGCCGACCCTGACCCGCAACATCAGGACGCTTGAGGAGTCCCTGGGAGTGCGGCTCTTCGAACGCAGCACCCGCAGAACGGAGCTGACCGAAAAAGGACAGACCCTGCGAGCGGCCGTCACGCCCCTGCTGCGCCAACTCGATGCGGCGCTCGGGGAATTAGGGAAAGGGGAGAAACTGCGCATCGGGTTCAGCTGGGGGCTTCCCCAGGGTTTGTCACGGCTCGCCTCCCGCTTCGGCGCGGAGGCCGGCGTCGGCGTCGAATTCATCCGCTGTGACACCCCCCAGGCCGGACTCGACACCGGCCAGGCGCATCTGGGCCTGCTGCGCGGCGAGCCCCTGCCGAAGGGCCTGCGCACCGTCCTCCTCTACGAGGAGTCCCGCATCGCGGCGGTCCCCGCGAGCTGGCGGCTGGCCGAACGCACCACACTCGACTGGGCGGAGCTCGCCGACCTGCCCCTGATCATCAACACCGTCAGCGGCACCACCTTCCCCGACATGTGGCCCGACGGCCGCCGGCCGGTGGTCGGCGCCGAATGCCGCAACATGGACGAATGGCTGGAACAGGTGGCCGTCGGCCTCGGCGTCGGCACCGCCCCGGTCTCCGCCGCCCGCCGCTACACCCACCCCTCCGTCCGCCTGGTCCCCCTGACCGGCGCCCCCACCGTCCGCGCCTACCTCGCCCACCCCTCCCACGGCGCCCACCCCCAGGCCGCCCGCTTCGCCGACCTGGCCTGGCGAGCGGCCGGGGAACTGGAGGTGTAGCCGACGGCGCGGAGCGAGGGCCCCGTCAGGTCGCTGACCGGGGCCCTCGCCTGCCCGGCCGGCGCGTGCGGAGGAGGGCCCGCGCGTACCCGGTGCCTCAACGGCCCGCGTACGGGGTCTCCCGCTCCGCCCGGCACACCATCATGATGAGGTCCGCCACCCCTTCCTCGTCGTTGCTGGGCACGATCAGATCGGCGGCCCGCCGGACGTCCTGATGGGCGTTGGCCACGGCGGCGGCCAGGCCGGCGGTGCGCAGCATCGGCAGGTCGTTCGGCATGTCCCCGATCGCGGCGGTGGCGGTGACCCGGGTGCCGTAGTACCTGGCCAGCCAGCGCAGGGACACGCCCTTGTCCACGCTCCGCGGAGAGATCTCCAGGAAGTACGGGGTGGAACAGGTGGTCTTGAGGCCGTCTTCCGGCCGGGTGAGGGGTTCGGCGAGCGCCGGTCCCGGCACGTCGGGGTGGACGGCCAGAATCTTGACCACCTGGTCGTCCCGGGCGAGCGAGGCGAACGCATCGGTGACCTTCTCATGAGGCCAGCAGTCGGGCACCAGAGCGCCGAAGTCCGGTTCCAGGAACAGCCCCCGGAGCGTGTCGACCCCCAGCACCACGCCCGGCAGCCGGGCCCGCAGCCGCCCGAGCACCGCACCCACCTCGGGCCCGGCGAAGCCCCGGCACATCACGACCCGCCCGCTGTCCACCTCGGCGGTGACGGCTCCGTTGCTGCACACCACCAGGCCGCCGAGGCCGTGGTCGCGCGCCACGGCCAGCGCATCGCGCAGCGGCCGGCCGGTGACACCCGCCACCGGCAGTCCGCTGCGCGCCGCTTGGGCCAGCGCGCTCCGGGTCACCGGACCGACGGTCCCGGCCGTGTTCAACAGGGTGCCGTCGAAATCGGTACAGAGCAGCCGGACGCGGTCCGGCGCGGTCACGGCAGCGCCGTCCCGGCTCGGTCCGGGACGCCGGCGACCGGCCCCCGGCTGGATGTCCCGGTGACCGGCACCCGCAGCTTCAACTGGGTCGGTCTGTCGTCGCTGAGCCGCAGTTCCACATGGCCGTTCCGCTCGAGCCGCCGGGCGACGGGTGACCGGATCAACTCGACCCAGATCCAGTCGCTGTCGGTGTCCAGCAGCCAGGGAATGCCACCCGCCGGCGCCGTCGCCGGGACGGGCCCGGCATCCCGGCGCCGGGCCGGCGGCACGATCCGCGCGATGATGCCCGGCGCATCGAGGATGTCGACGGACACCGGACTGCCGTTGCGGTCCAGGGAGATCCAGATCCGGGAGGAGAAGCTGATCCGTACGCTCGGGGAGCCGTCGTCCTCGGGCTTCGGGCCCTCCGTCGCGATGGACAGCACTCCGACGCCGAAGTCCCAGCTCACTTCGGGCTGTTCGGTGCCACCCACGAGGGTGTGCTCGCTCATGTTGCCTCCTGTCAGACGGCCTGAAGCCGGTCGAGGCCGGACACCGCCGGCCGGCCGGTCAGACGTGCCGGCCTGAGCTCGATCTCACCGATCACGGTGTCGTCCGGAGCCTCCAGCGCCCAGCACACCGTCCGGGCCACGGAGGACATCCCCATCTTCAGCGGGGAGTCGTCCCCGGGCAGGTTGGCGATGGCTCCGGGGCTGACGAGCGTGGTGCACACGCCGTGCACCCGCTCCTCCAGCAGCAGCACCTCGGTGAGCGCCTTCAGCGCCGCCTTGGTCGCGCAGTACGCGGCTCCGCCTTCGAAGAACCGGCTGCCCGCGTGACTCCCCATCAGGACGATCCGGCCGCCGCCGGCCCGCAGATGCGGAAGGGCCGCCTGGGTCAGCGCGAGCACCGACGTGAGATTGACGTCGACCGCCTCCTGCCACTGGCCGAGCGGCAGCGACCCGACGGCGCCCAGGGACCGCACGGCTCCGTTGGCCACCACCGCATGCAGCGCGCCCGCCTCCTCGGCGACCTGGTTCACCGCCGGACCGACCGTCTCCGGATACCGCAGGTCGCAGTGGACGTCCCGCAGCCAGGGAGGATCGGTCGGGGTGCGCCCCAGGGCCCAGACCCGCCAGCCCGCCGTGTGCAGCGTCTCGGCGATGGCCCGGCCGGTGCCCCGGTTGGCGCCGGTCAGCAGCACGGTGCGGCAGGCGCTCCGCTCCGCCGCGGTCATCCCCGGATCCTGTGCACCAGGTCGGTCCAGGCGGCGATGATGGTCTCCGGATCGGCCCCCTGGCGGAACAGGTCCTTGTCCAGCGGCCGTCCGGCTTCGTCGCGCAACCGCATGCAGTCCGGGGAGATTTCGGAGTTGATGACGGGCAGCCCGTCCGCGCCGACCCCCATGATCAGGCAGAAGTCCCACAGATCGAGGGGCGCCAGCCAGCTCCGCAGGCCCTCGTTGCACTCCAGCGCGCAACGCCGGAACGCCTCGACATCCCAGCCGCCGGCCCGCAGGTAGTCCTCGCCGATCGGCTGGTCCTCCGGATCGGTCCGGTAGTCGAACTTCACCACCGGCGGGCTGAACCGGTGGCCCTCCTCGAACAGTCCGGGGTATTTGCGGACCGTGGATCCGGTGGCGATGTTCTTCACGATGACCTCATACGGTGGCGCGGGGACGTAATCAGCGCGGTAGCTGATGTCCCCGAGCCGTTCCCGGAATGCCGTACGCACTCCCAGGCCGGCGAGTCGCCGGGCGGCCACCTCATAGAAATCCAGGCGTAATTTGGCGGTCTCCGGGATTATTCCGTCCCGGTCATACGTGTAGCTGTGCAGACTCGCAATGAGTTCGATGTCGCAGGTGCCGTCGCTGTTGCGCCACAGCTTCTTGCTCCGGCCTTCGATATCGGGCTTGACCTTGTGGGTCGGCATGGTTGCCCCTCTGTGGATTCGTAGTCGCTGTGGGCCTTTCCAAGAGCTCGGCCGAGGCTACCCGGGCCGGAAGGGAATGGTCCAGGGGCATTTGCGAATGTACGGAACTTGTACTGATTCTGTATGCGCTGGAGGGAGCCTGTCTCAAGGCAAGATCAAAGCGCACGGGCAAGAACGCACCAGGAGGTGTCAGCCGGAAATGACCCAGATCGATACCGGCAACGGGCATGGTCACGAGCACATCCCGGAGGAGCTCCGGGGCAAGGTGCCCGGCCGTCACTACGGGACCGCCGGTACGAAGCTGCTGTTCGAGGACGAACGTACCAGGGTCTGGCTCCTGGAGTTGGAGCCCGAGGAAGCCAGCGAGTGGCACGAACACCCCTGGGACTACGTATTCGTCGTGGACAACCCCGGAAAGGTGCGACTCGAGTACGAGGACGGGGAGATAGAGGACCAGGACGATTTCATCGGTGAGGTGGTGCACCGCCGCCGGGGTAAGCCGCACCGACTGGTCAACAAGGGTAAGCATCCCTATCGGAACGTCGTGATCGAATTCATCGGCCAGCGGCCCCCGCAGAACTGGCCGCCGGCAGAATCCGCTTGAGTAAGTCTCGACCGACATCTCAGGAGAAGACCATGAGCAGCATTGCAGAGTGGCTCGAAGACAATGTCACGACCGATAAGCGTGCGCTGGACTGGTACCAGGAGCCGGAGTGCGAGCCGCGCATCGTGCGGGCCTACCGCGAACTGCTGAGCGGTTATGAAATCGACACCTCGAAGATCCTGAAGACCACGGTTGAGGTCGAGGGCGAGCACGCCGGTGTGGTCCGGGTGCACGACATCAACTACTACTCGATCTGCGCTCACCACTTCCTGCCCTTCTACGGCAAGGTCTCGGTCTCGTACGTGCCGGGCGACCGGATCCTGGGCCTGGGCAAGTTCCCCCGCCTGGTGCAGGCGTTCAGCCGCCGGTTCCAGATCCAGGAGCACCTGGTGAAGGACATCGCCGAGGAGATCATGAGCTCGGGTGGCGCCCGCGCGGCAAAGGTGATCTCCACCGGACGCCACATGTGCATGTGCAGCCGGGGCCCGTCCGACCAGACGGCGATCACCGACACCTCCTATGTCACCGGCGACAAGGAGCTGTTCACCCGGTTCGGCCTCGACGCCTGACTTCCGGCCGCCCGCCGGCGCACCGACTCCGTGCGGCAGACACGCCACCGGGCCGTCTGCCGCACGGCCCCCCGCCCGGGGAACGGCGAGGACTCACCCGGGGAACGGCGGGGAAGGGCACGGAGGACAAGGGAGAAGAGGATGCGACTCGATTTTCTGCCACCGGATGTCACCGATGACGGCGCCACCCACCACTTCTGCCTGCACTGTCACGGTGAAGCGGTCGAGTGGCGTACCGAGGACGGCAGACGGTACTGCCTGTGCCACGCCTGCGGACGGGTGGCCGACCGGGCGGTGGTAGTGGATCCGGCCATCAATTGGTGGACGGCCGACGACGGCGAGTACTGGCACGAAACGGCGGGTGTGTTCGTCCAGGACTCCCGGGGCCGCTTCCTCTTCTTCGACCGTACGGCGTTCCCGTTCGGTCTGACGGTGCCCGCCGGCCACGTCGATCGTGGCGAGTCCCCCGAACACGCGGCGGCCAGGGAGCTGGCCGAGGAGACCGGCATCGCCGCCGGCTCACTGGAGCATCTGGCGACCACTCCGATTCCGGGCGACGGCTGCCGCCGTGGCGCCGACGCCCATCTGTGGCACGTCTACCGGCTGTTGTCGGACAAGGGCGAGGACTTCGAGGTGACCCTCGGGCCGGAGGGCACCGAGGCCGTGTGGCTCACGCCCGGAGAGGCGCTGTCCCGCCCGGTCACGTATGCGGTGCGCTGTCTGCTCGACGACTACGCGGGTCAACTGGCCGGCCGCTGATGGCTGGTTTGGATCTTCTTCCGTGAAACGTGTAGCCAGCATTCGTATGATCGCCCACACCGCAAAGGGCCGGCTGTGACGGTCGGCCTGCGAACAGCAGGAGCCATCTGTGCGCGATGACATACCGATACGGGCCGGCCGGAGGGAGTGGATCGGGCTGGCCGTGCTGGCCCTGCCCACCATCCTCATCGGCTTGGACATGACGGTGCTGCACCTCGCCGCACCGCAGCTGAGCGAGAGCCTGCGGCCCAGCAGCACCGAACTGCTCTGGATCGTCGACATCTACGGCTTCCTGGTCGCCGGCTTCCTCGCCACGATGGGCACGCTCGGCGACCGCATCGGCCGCCGCAGACTTCTGCTGATCGGTGCCGTCGCCTTCGCCGGCGCGTCACTTCTCGCTGCCTATTCGGTGAATGTCGGCATGCTCATCGTGGCTCGCGCCCTGCTGGGTGTGGCCGGGGCCACCTTGATGCCCTCGACTCTCTCCCTGATCAGCAATATGTTCCACGATGCCGGACAGCGCCGCTTCGCCATCGCGGTGTGGATGACCAACTTCAGCATCGGCGGAATGATCGGCCCGCTGATCGGCGGCGTGCTACTGGAGCACTTCTGGTACGGCTCGGTGTTCCTCCTCGGCGTGCCCGTGGGTCTGGTGCTGCTGCTCGCCGGCCCGGTACTGCTGCCCGAGTCCCGTAGCCCGAAGGCCGGACGCCTGGACGCGGCCAGTGTGGTGCTGTCCATCGGCACGGTCCTGCCGGTGGTGTACGGGTTCAAGCAACTCGCCCAGGACGGCGTCCAGGAAATCCCGTTCGTGGCGGTCGGCGCCGGGCTGGTCATCGGCGTGGTCTTCGTCCGCAGGCAGTTCCGGCTCGCCGACCCGATGCTCGACCTCAGACTCTTCTCCCGTCCGTCGTTCGGGTTGTCGCTCGGGGCGCAGACCATGGGCCTCTTCGTGCTGACGGGCACCCAGTTCCTGATCCTTCAGTACTTCCAGCTGGTGTTGGGACTGCCCCCACTGGAGGCGGGGCTGTGGGCGCTGCCCGCGATGACCGCAGGGGTCGTCGGCACCCTGCTGGCCCCGGCGGTGGCGAGCCGGCTCCGTCCCGGGTGGGTCATGGCAGGGGGTTTCGCGCTCTCGGTCGCCGGACTGGTGATGATCGCCCAGGTCGACGCCGAGTACGGACTCGCCCTGGCGGCCGTCGGCTTCTCGATCCCGGCCTTCGGCATCTCGGCGGCGCTGGCCCTGACGAACGACGTGATCATCAGCAGCGTGCCCCGCGAACGCGCCGGCAGCGCCTCGGGGATCGGGGAGACGGGCGCCGAACTCGGCAACGCGCTGGGCGTGGCCGTCGCCGGATCCGTCGCCGCTGCCGTCTACCGCTCCCAGATGGACACCGGCTCGCTCCCGGCCGGCCTGCGCCCGGACCTGGTCGAGGCCGCCCGGTCAACTCTGGGCGGCGCCAATGGAGTGGCCCGGCACCTGCCCGGTGACCTCGGCGCCGAGCTGCTCGGCACGGCCCGGAGCGCGTTCACCCATGGCGTCAGGGCGGCGGCGCTCGTCGAGATCGGCATTCTGGCGGTGCTGGTGGCCATGAGTCTCGCCCTGCTGCGCCGGCCGGCCCCCCACCTCGACGAGGTCGAGGTGCTGCCATCACAACCGGAACTCCCTGACCCGGTACGGGAAGGCCGTTAGGCGCCCCTGCGGAGCCGTGCTCACGGACCTGCTCCGGGAAGGACCGCGGAGCCATGCCGGCCGAGCGGGGACACCGCCACCCGGCACCGGGCAGTCCCCCGGATACGCGCCCGCCTTCCCGCCACCGGGGCTCCGCGCCGGCCGGCGACACCGAGTTGCCGGACCCGGGGCTCCTCCCGTATCCCACCGGCTGCTGCGCTTTCTCCTCGTTGCCCATCCAACGGAGGGACTTTTCCCTGTAAATGACCGCTCACCGGGGTACCCGTGCGGGAGGAGGAAACCTTTCTCTGCCATTTCCCCTGGCTTGCCTGAAATTCGCGATAATCCGGACGGATCGCGCCGGGATTGCCTGCCGCGATCATTGAATATGAAGCGAAACGAGCCAAAGAAAGGTACGGGGGCTGTGAAGTTCGGCATTCTTGGACCTGTTGTGATGGCTTCGGATGATTCCCCTCTGGCAATTGGCGCTCCTCGGCAGCAGGTTGTACTCGCCACTCTTCTGCTGGGCGCCAACCACCTGGCGGCGACCGACTATCTGGTGGAGTGCGCCTGGTGGCAGGAGCCGCCGCCGTCGGCGACGGTCAATATCCGGGGGCACATCGCGGGACTGCGCCGCCTGCTGCGCGACGCCGGTGAGCCCGAGGACCGGCTGACCACGCATTCCGGTGGTTATACCCTGCGGGTCGAAGCCGGTGAACTGGATCTGTCCACCTTCATGGAGGAGTTACGTCTGGGGGACCAGGCGCTGGCCGAGGGCGCCATAGCGGAAGCAGCTGAGCGCTTCACGGCGGCATTGCAAGTATGGCGGGGCAGACCCCTGGAGGGACTGTCCTTGGGGGTGCCGCTCCGGGCGGAACTGGAACGGCTGGGGGAACTGCGGCTGCTTGCCATTGAGCGCTATGCGCAGACGCAGCTCGATTTAGGCCAGCCGGACACTCTCGTTCCGGAATTACAGGCCCTCACCACTCAGCACCCCTTCCGTGAACGGCTCTGGGAGCTTTTGATCAAAGCGCTGCACCGGTCGGGACGACAGGCGGAGGCGCTGGCCACGTACGCACGTGTGCGCCGCATTCTGGCGGAGGAATTGGGCGTCGACCCGATGGAGCAGCTCCGACGGCTGGAGGAAATGATTCTGCGCGGCGACTCCGACCTCGGGGCACCCGCGAGGGCCATGGAGACCGTCCCGGCCTGCCAGGCACGTCTGCCGGGGATCAGGGTCAAACGGGTCGCGTTCCCAGGAGGGCTCGGGTAGGACCCGCCGGCTCCCTGCGTGGGGCCGCACCGCTGTTGCCGGTGCGGCCCCGCGCAGGCGCGTACTCAGCCGCTGTGCCGCTTGAGGAAGTCGGTGATGAGCTGCCGCCATTCCTCGGGGCGTTCCACCATGGGCAGATGGCCGGTGGCGATCTCCACGAGCTCGGCGTGCGGGATGGTGTCGGCGAGTTGGCGGTGCAGGCGGGTGGCGGTGAACCAGTCCTGGGTGGTGGAGATGACCAGGGTGGGCGCCTGGATGCCCGGCAGGTCGTCGCGGACGTCGACCCGGGGGGCCAGCTCGGCGTGCTCGGGGGTGCCGTCGGCGACGCTTGCCGCGGTGAACGCGATGGCCTGCTGGAGCTGTTCTTCCGGCATCGCCTCCAGCGCATCGGCGCCCAGGGCCATCATCGTCAGGAACTCGGCCAGCAGTTCGCGATTGCCCGACTCGGCCAGCTTGCGCCAGACCGGCAGGGCGAGCACCAGCCGGTTGTCCCGGTGCGGGAAGGTCGCGGTCAGGACGAGGGCGGTGACGCGCTCGGGGTGGCGGGCGGCCGCGCGGATGGCGACCGGGCCGCCGAGGGAGTAGCCGGACACCGCGAAGGTGTCCAGGCCCTCGGCGACGGCGGCGGCGACGAGCTGATCGGCCAGGTCGTCCAGCGACAGCGGCGTGGCGGCGCGGGGAGTGCCGCCGCTGCCGGGGTAGTCGACACCGACCACGGTGTGGTGGGCGGCCAGGCCGTCCAGTATCGGGCCGTAGGTGCCGGCCACGCTGCTGCCGGCCCCATGGGCGAGCGCGAGGCCGGGGCCGGACCCCAGGACGGTGCGGGCGAAGGTGGCTTCTGGCAGGGGGCGTTCGGACATGGTGGTGCCCTTTCTCAGGGTGTGACGCGGGGTGACGGGGTGAGTGAGTGGGTGCGGTGCCGCGACCAGGAGCGGATCTGCTCCAGGGCGGGCCTCAGGGCGCGGCCGTCGACTGCGGCCCGGCCGCCTCGCCCGCCCCGGCGAGTGAGGCGGCGGCAGGGGGTCAGGGCAGGAGAACGACCTTGCCCCGGTTGCGGCGGGCCTCGATGTCACCGTGCGCGGTGGCGGCCCGGTCGAGCGGATAGGCGCGCCATACGGGGACGTTGAGCTCTCCGGCTGCGGCCAGTCGCACCAGCTGCGACAGCGAGTCGTCGGCCGGATCGGCGCCGCCGGCGCTGAAGCGGACGCCGTGCTGCGCGGCGGCCATATCGGCGATGGTGATGACGCGCGCGCTGTCACCGGTCAGGGCGACGGAATCGGCGAGTACGCCGGCGCCCGAGGCGTCGAGGACGGCGTCGACTCCCTGGGGAGCCGCGGCCTTCACCCGCTCCACCCAGCCGTCGCCGTAGCGGACCGCGGTGGCGCCGAGTGCGGTGACGCGCTCGATGTCGTGCGCACCGGCCGTGCCGACGACGGTGCTGCCGCGGGCGGCGGCCAGCTGCGCCGCGACGGTGCCCACACTGCCGCCGGCGCCGTGGATCAGCAGGGTCTGCCCCGCCCGCACCTCCAGCTGCCGCAGGACCCTGAACGCGGTCTGACCGACCGTCACCAGTGAGGCGGCGACCTCCCACGACAGCGCCCGGGGCTTGGCCACCGGCCGGTCGAGCAGGGCGTATTCGCCGTAACTGCCGCCGACCGCGGCACCGAGAACCTCGTCGCCCACGGCCGCGTCGGCCCCCTCACCGACGGCATCGACGACACCGGCCGCATCCAGGCCGGGGATCACGGGAAAACGGGCCGGGGCGGCCTTGGCCATCAGACCGGACCGGATCTTGATGTCGAGAGGGTTCACGGAGGCGGCCCGCACACGGATCCGGACCTGGCCCGGGCCCGGCTCCGGCGTGGTGACCTCCGACAGTCGCAGCACCTCGGGTGCGCCGTACTCGGAGAAGGTGATCGCTTGGGACATCGCAGACTCCCAGGTAGGGACGGATGGAGAAGGGAACTGCCCGCGCGATGACGCACGGTGCGGTCGCCTGGGGCGGGGTCGCCGCTCAGGCGGGGAGGGCGGGAAGCGCGGGGTAGTCGGTGTAGCCGCGGTGGTCGCCGCCGTAGAAGGTGGCCTTGTCGGGGCTGTTGAACGGACCGCCGGAGGCGAGCCGCCGCGGCAGGTCGGGGTTGGCCAGGAACAGCGCGCCGTAGGCCACCATGTCCGCGCTGCCGTCCTCGATCAGCCGCAGCGCGTCCGGACCGGTGGAGTCCGGGTAGGTGAACGGGTTGAGGACGAACGTGCCGGGCCAGACCTTGCGCAGCCGCGGGGTCAGATCGCGGTCCGGCCCCTCCATCAGGTGCAGATAGGCCAGGTCGAGGCCGGCGAGCCGGTCCAGCAGGGCGAGGTAGACCTCGTCCGGGTCGTCCTCGGAGATGTCGTTGTACTGGTTCCCGGGCGAGATCCGCAGCCCGACCCGGTCGCCGCCGATCGCCTCGGCAACGGCCGTGGTGACCTCGACGGCGAAACGGATACGGCCCTCGGTGTCGCCGCCCCAGGCATCGGTGCGGAGGTTGGTGTTGGGCGCGAGGAACTGGTGGATCAGATAGCCGTTGGCGCCGTGGAGCTCCACACCGTCGAACCCGGCCGCGACCGCGTTCCGGGCCGCCTCGGCGAAGTCGGCGACGGTCTGCCGGATCTCCGCCTCGGTCAGCTCCTCAGGCGTGACGAACTCCTTCGGCCCCTCATGGGTGAAGACCTGCCCCTTGGCGGTCACCGCCGACGGCCCCACCGGGACCAGTCCGTCGGGCAGCAGGCTGGGGTGGCCGATCCGGCCGGTGTGCATCAGCTGCGCGTAGATCACACCGCCCGCACGGTGCACGGCGTCGGTCACCGTCCGCCACGCCCGCACCTGCCCGGCCGTGTGCAGACCGGGGGTGTCGGGGTAGCCCTGGCCGACGATCGAGGGCTGGATGCCCTCGGTGACGATCAGCCCGGCACCGGCGCGCTGCGCGTAGTACGTCGCCATCAGCTCGGTCGGCTCGGCGCCCGGCCCGTAGGCCCGGCTGCGGGTCATCGGCGCCATCACGAGGCGGTTCGCCAGGCGCTTGCCGCCCAGGACGATCGGCTCGAAAGCAGTGGTCATGGTCTCTTCCTCCGGGAGTCGTGGCATGCCGCGGCACGGGCGCTCGAGCCCGCCGAACGCGGTTCCCTGTCCGAACAAGTAAATCATCTACCTGTCCGAACAAGTAACGCCCTCGAATCCCTTCCCGCACCTCCATGTGAAGCACGTAACACGCCACTGTCTGCCTCTTTGCCCCTGGGGGAAGGTAAGGGCGCGACGGGCCCGAGGCCGGCAGGTAGACTTAACTTGCCCAAACAGGAAAGTGAGATGTCATAGATGACGCAGTCCACGCCGGAAGCCGGGAAGGGTCCCGCAGACCCCGCGAGCCCCGCAGGCATCGGGCAGGAAGCCACCGTCCCGGTCCCGGCCGCCGCCAGTGGCGGACCGGTCAGTCACGCGATCTTCCGCCTGGCCCGTCTGCGCCGCATGTTCGCCGGACAGCTCCTGCGCCGGATCGGCCTGCACCCGGGTCAGGAGCTGGTCATGATGCACCTGTGGGAACTGGGCCCCCAGCGGCAGACCGACCTGGTACGCCTGATGGACTCCGACGCCGCCACCATGACCCGCACCGTCCGCCGCCTGGAACAGGCCGGCTTCGTCCGCCGCCGCCCCTCACCCACCGACAAGCGCGCCTCCCTCATCGAACCGACCACCGCCAGCCACGCCCTGCGCCGCGAGGTCGAACAGGTCTGGACCCACCTCGAAGCCCTCTCCACAACGGGCCTCTCCGACGAGGAACGCACCGCGGCCCTGCACACCCTGGAACGCCTGGAACAGAACCTGGTCCGAGCGGCGGCCGAGGGGGCCGACACCGGCGACGCCGACGGTGCGGCGGGTGCAGCGGGTGCAGCGGGTGCAGCGGGTGCAGCGGGTGCGGAGGGTGCGGAGGATGCGGGCGAGGAGGAGTAGCGCCTCGACGCGGCGGGAGGCGGGATCGCTCGGAGGAGCTGCCGTTGACGTTCGAGGGCTCGGGGTCGCGGTCCCGTAGACGGCTGACGCGGTGTCACTTCCGTCGCGACGCGGACCCGACCGCCCCACCCTGACCAGCAAAAAGACCCTCCCGGTGGGAGGGTCTTGCGGAGCGCCCCCGGCAGGACTCGAACCTGCGGCCAAGTGCTTAGAAGGCACCTGCTCTATCCACTGAGCTACGGGGGCCGGTGTGGACGTGGATCACGGACCGCGGACAAGGATAGAGGTCCGGGTGCCTCGTCCCGGTTGCTTCACCTCCGTGGCACGTTGTGGAGGTTCGGTGAAGCGGTCCCGATAATCGCAGGCAGGTACGAATCCTGCACCGCTTTTGGCGCCTCGTGCGGCGGGTGTTGTGCACTCGTTATGCCTCCGCCTCGTGTGTCGCGGACGTCTCGCGCGCCACTTATCCCGTTCTGTAGGGGTTCTTGCGGCGCGCACGAGGGGTTATACGCTTCAAAAACCCAACGAAATTGGGCATTCTGCACATGTGGCGACCTTGGACGTACGACCCCGGCTGATCGACGCACTGTCCGTTCTGCGCGACCGCGTCGACGCCGCACGCTTTCCACTGCCACTCCGGGGCGCTGTCCGCGCCCGGCGCAACCGGGCCGAGCTGCTCGCCCAGCTCGATGACTATGTGATTCCCCGTCTGCGCTCTCCTCAGGCCCCGCTGCTCGCGGTGATCGGCGGATCGACCGGTGCGGGCAAGTCCACGCTGGTCAATTCGCTGGTCGGGCGGCGGGTCTCGGAGGCCGGGGTGCTGCGCCCGACGACGCGTACGCCGGTGCTGGTCTGCCATCCCGACGATCTCCACTGGTTCGCCGGACCACGTGTCCTGCCCCAGCTCGCCCGGGTGTGGGTTCCCGAACAGGACGACGGCGGCGAGGGCTCGTATGCGGCGGGTGGTGGGCGTGGGACCGGCAGCGGGCCGGGCGCCCGTATGGCCCATGGGTCCTGTGCGGGTCATGCGCCTCACGGGGGACACCGTGAGCCCCATGGGGGGCATGGGCCGGGGGCGGGCCCGGAGGACCGGTGTGGTGTGCACGGGGTGGTGGGTGTTGGTGGGGCGGGAGCGGAGCGCAAGGCGTCCGAGCTGTATGTGGAGGAGGAGGCGGCGGGGGCCGCGGAGGGCCATGGATACGGGGCCGCGGTGGGTGGGAGTGCGGCTGGTGGGGGCTTTGGGGCGTACGGCGGGGGTGGGGGGAGTGGCGTAGGGCTCGGGAGGGACGGGGGCGGGGCCGAGGCGGGGATGCTGACGGTGCGGATCGAGACCGATCCGGCGTTGCCCAGTGGGCTGGCGCTGCTGGACGCACCGGACATCGATTCGCTGGTCGCGCGCAACCGGGAGCTGGCCGCCGAGCTGATCTGCGCGGCGGATGTGTGGGTGCTGGTCACCACGGCGGCCCGGTACGCGGACGCGGTGCCATGGCATCTGCTGCGTACGGCCAAGGAGTACGACGTGACGCTGGTGACGGTCCTGGACCGGGTGCCGCATCAGATCGCCACCGACATCTCCGGGCGGTACGCCGAACTTCTCCAGCGGGCCGGGCTCGGCCATGTCCCGCGGTTCACCATTCCCGAGCTGCCCGAATCGGCCGGCGGAGGGAGCGGGCTGCTGCCCGCCACGGCCGTCGCGGCGCTGCGGAGCTGGCTGGAGCGGCACGCCCAGGACCCCGTCGCCCGGGCCGCCGCGGCGGAGCGTACGGCCGCCGGGGTGATCGCCTCGCTGCGCAGCCGGCTGCCCGCACTGGCCGGGGCCGCCGCCGCCCAGCATGCCGCGGCGCTGCGGCTGGCCGGCCGGGTCGAGGAGGCGTACGAGCGGGCCGCGGAGCGGGTACGGCAGGAGGTCGCGGCCGGTGAGGTGCTCTCCGGGGACGCGCGCGCCCACTGGCGTGACCATGGGCTGGACGGCCGGTCGGACGAGCTGCTCGACGCCCTGACCGACGGGCTCACCTCGCTGCTGACCTGCGCCGTGGACGAGGCCGACGAGCGGGCCGCGGAGGCGTGGCGGCGGGATCCCGCGGCGGCCGAGGTCTCGCTGACGGCCGCCGCGGGCGCTTCGGGTGCCGGCGGTCGGCTCGGGGTGATCGTCCGGCGCTGGCGGCGCTGCCTGGAGGAGCTGGCCGAGGAGGAGACCCGTGAGGCGCGCGCCGGACAGGCCGGGGAGCGCGCGGGGTCGGTGGAGCCGGAGGAGTCGGCGGCGCTGTTGGCCACCGCGCTGCTCGGCGGCCGTCGCGCCCGTACGGCGGGCGAGAACCTCGCCGACCTCTTGGGGGCGCAGACCGCGCTCCGGCTCTGCGAACGGGGCGGCCGGCTGCTGGCCACCTACCTGGAGCGCGCGCTGGACGGTGAGCGCGAGCGGCGGCTGGCGCCCCTGGACCAGCTGACCGTGCCACTGGACCAACAGGCGGAGCTGATTGCCGCGCTGTCCGTATTGCAGCGGGAGAAGCAGCGGGAGACGGAGAAGGAGCCGCGGCAGGAGCAGCGGCAGGCGGACGAGCGGGCGAGGGCGATGGAGAAGGAGGAGGTGTCGGGGTGAGCGATTCCGAGGCGGCTGGTTCCGGGGAGGGCGCGGGGAACAACGGGCGGGGGATGGGGGAGGGGAAGCCCGGCGGTGCGGTGGGGGAGGGCGTGATGCCGGGTGAGGACGTGGCGTTGAGGAGCGGCGTGGGGCTGGTGGCCGGTAGTGCGCCGGTGGTCGGTGATGAGTCGGTGGTGGGTGAGTCGCTGGTGGCGGGTGGAGCGGCTGGGGGAGAGCGGAGGCCGGGGGAGTCGGGGGCGGCGGTGACGACGGGGGCGGCGGGGGCGTCTCCCGTGGAGGGGGAGCCTGTGGTGGGTGCAGAGGCTGTGGCTCCTGTGGTTTCCATGGCTCCCGTGGCCTCTGGGGCTTCCGGGGAGTCGGCGGGGGCTGCGGAGCGTCAAGGGGCCCAAGGGGCTCAGGGGGCTGTGGTGTCGGAGGCGGAGCAGGCTTTGGCGGAGCAGGAGTCCGAAGTGGCTTCGGGGGCGGCTGTGCACGAGGCAGTGGTGGGCGGGGCGTGGGATGACGGGTTGATTGCGCGGCGGGCGCGGGGTGCGGGTGTGCCCAGGCCGGGGACGCGGGCGGAGCCGTCTGTGGGGGCAGGCGTGGCGGCGGGTGTGGCGGCGGGTGTGGGTGCGTCGGCCGGTGCCTCGGTCGGCACGTCGGCCGGTGTGTCGGTTGGGGCGGGTGCCGAGTCGGGTGCGCGGGCGGGCGGTGCGGCCCCTGCCGAGGGGGACGGTTCCGGGGCTGCCCGTACGGCGGAGGCCCGTATCGGAGAGGCCCGTACCGCGGAGGCCCGTACGGCGGCAGCTCATGGCGCGGGCTCCCGTATGGAGAGGGCGCGTAGCGAGGGAGCACGGGGCGCGTTCCGTGCCGACCCGTGTATGGAGGCCATGGTTCAGCCGCGTTCGCCGGCCGAGATGGAGAGCGGTGCCGGGGGCGCGTACCGGTGGGTCGCGGACGGGGGGCGGCGGGCCGTGGGGGGCGGGCTGCGCGGGCGGCTGGATGCGTTGCGGGAGTTGATCGCGCTGTCCCGGACCCGGCTGGACCGGCGGACGCTGGAGGGGGCGGGCCGGGTGTTGGAGACGGCGGACGAGCGGTACCGGCTGTCCGGTGAGCACACCGTCGTCGCCATCGCGGGGGCGACCGGCAGCGGTAAGTCGTCGCTGTTCAACGCGCTGGCCGGGGCGAATCGTTCACAGGTCGGGCCGCGGCGGCCGACGACCGCGGAGCCGGTGGCCTGCGTCTGGCCGGGCAGCCGGCCGGGCGCGGACGGGCTGCTGCACCGGCTCGGCGTGCCCACCCATCGTCGGCATGTCCCGGCCGACGGCAGCACCGAGCTGCGCGGACTCATCCTGATCGATCTGCCCGACCACGACTCCTCGGCCACCGAGCACCGCGCCCAGGTGGACCGGATGCTGGAGCTGGTGGACGCGGTGATTTGGGTGGTGGACCCGGAGAAGTACGCGGACGCGGTGCTGCACGAGCGCTATCTGCGGCCGTTGGCGGGCTACGCCGAGGTCATGTTCGTCGTCCTCAACCAGGTGGACCGGCTGCCCGGGGACGCCGCCGACCAGGTGGTGGACGATCTGCGCCGGCTGCTGGACGAGGACGGGCTGGCGCTCGGCGAGCACGGGGAGCCCGGCGCGGCGGTGCTCGCGCTGTCCGCGGCGACCGGCCAGGGCGTGGGGGAACTACGGGAGGCACTCGGCCAGTTCGTCGCGGAACGGGGCGCGGCGGACCGGCGGCTGGCGGCGGATGTGGACGCGGCGACCGAGCGGTTGCGGTCGGCATATGTGGCGCAGAACGGGATCGGGCTGACCGAACGGGCCCGTGCGGAGTTCGACGACCGTTTGGCGGAGGCGGTGGGGGCGGTGGCCACCGGGCGGGCGGCGGAGCGCGATTGGCTGCGGTACGCGGAGCGTGCCTGCGGGTCTCCGTGGTCGCGGATGCGGCGGTGGCGGTGGCGGGGGAGCCGGTGGGGGGCCGGTGGCTTCGGGGCGGGGACGAACGAGGGATGGATGACGGGCGCGGGGGCGACCGGAGCGGGAACGACGGGAGTGGGGGCTACGGGAGCGGGGGCCGGCCCGGGAGGAGGGCGTGCAGGCGCCGGGCAGACGGGTGCCGGGCGGGCCGATGACGGGCGGATCGGTGCGGTGCGGGGCCGTAGGTGGCGGGCGGGAGCGAGGCGGAGCCAGGACGGGCGGGCAGCCGCCGAGGACGGGCGGGCCGCCGCCGTGGGGCAGTTCTGCGTGGGGCACGGGGAAGCGGGGCGGACGGGGACGGGGCGGACGGGAACGGGACGGGCCCGTTCCGGGTGGAACGGTGAGGGGCCCGAGGGGCTGACCGCTTCCGGGCGGAGCGGCATGCGGCAGGGCCTGGTGGAGCGGCAGTGGGCGGCCGGGCATCCGGGAGCCGGCGGGACCGGAGCCGGTGAGAGGGGTGCGTCGGCGGTGGACGGCCGGGCAGCGGCGCGGCCCGTGGTGGAACACGCCGTCCGCACGGTGGCCGCCGAGGCGGCGCACGGGCTGCCGGCGCCCTGGGCCCACGCGGTGCGGGAGGCGGCGGACCGCGGTGCCTACGGGCTGCCGGAGGCGCTGGACAAGGTGGCGGCGGACGCCGAGGAGGCCCTACGGGGCGGGCCGGCCGTGAAGCCGCGGTGGTGGACGGTTGCCGCCTCGTTGCAGGGCATGTTGTCCGTCCTCCAAGTCGTCGGTGTGCTGTGGCTGCTGGGCGCGGTCACGGGCGTGGGCGATGCGACGGCCTGGATCTCCGGGCTGCTGCCCGCGGTTCTCGGGTCGGTGGGCGGGCCGGCGCTGGCGTGGATGTGCCGGGTGGTGGCGCGCGGACCGGCCCGCCGTTACGGGCAGGACGCCGAGCGGCGGCTGCGGAGTACGGCGGCGGCCTGCGGGCGGGCGCGGGTACTGGAGCCGGTCGCCGCCGAGCTGCTGCGCTATCGCGAGGTGCGGGAGCAGTACGCGGTGGCCTCGGGCGTGTGACGGCGAGAGGGCAGCGGAGCAGACAGGGAGCGGCGCAACGGTCGGGTGGGGGCGGGAGTTGGTGACCGGCGGGGTGGATGGGACGGCCGAGGCGACCGGGCGGCAGCGACTGTGGCGGTAGCGACCGGGCCGAGGGGGACCGAGGCGAGGACGACCGGGGCGGATGACGACCGCGGCGGATAACGACCGGAGCGGATGACGCCCCGGGGCCGAGGCGGCTGGGGAGCGGGGAGAAGGCCCGATGGCTGCCTGCCGACAACTACCGGGCGGAGGGCAGACGGCGACCCGGGCCGTGAACACCCCGCCATTGCCCCCTCTCTCCCCCTCCCGGGTGGCCGAGTTGTCCACAGTCGGCCACTCGTCCACACGCCGCCGCGGCGCTTGCCGAATCCGTGCAGCATGAGGTCAACGCAGCGCGAGCGGTACGCGACGAGAGCGACCGCCGGACACGGGGGAGGCGTAGCAGGTGAACGACACGATGGTGACGCTGGTGGGGAATGCCGCGACGGCGGTGGAGCACCGGCAGACGGCGGCGGGTGTGACGGTGGCGAGATTCCGGATGGCGGCGACATCCCGCCGGTGGGACAAGGCACAGGAGCGCTGGACCGACGGCGAGACGAGCTTCTATACGGTCCGGTCGTGGCGTGGGCTCGCCGACAATGTGGCCGCGTCGGTGGCGGTGGGTGAACCCCTCATCGTCCAGGGACGGTTAAGGCTGCGGGAAGGGGAGCAGCCGCCCGAGAAGGGCGGGCAGCGCTGGTTCTCGGCGGAAGTCGACGCCGTGGCGATCGGCCACGACCTCACGCGGGGCACCTCCGCGTTCCGAAGGGCCCTCCGGGCGGTCCGTACGGGAGCGGACGGCCCTTCCGCCCCGGCTCAGCAGCCTCCCCCGGCTCAGCGACCTTCCCCGGCGCCGGAACCCTCCCCAGCGTCGGAACCCTCCGCCGCATCGGAGCCCTCCCCGTCAGGACAGTCGGCGCAACAAGACTTATGGGAAGGCCCATTGCCGGAAGCCGGCACTCGGGCGACCCCCAAGGCACCGACGGCAGCCAACTCTCCAACGGCGGCCAACTCCCCAACCAACTCCCCAACGGACGTCGGCCCACCAACGGGCGCCGCCCCACCAACGGACGCCAAAACGCGGACAGTCGGTGAAGCACGGACACGCTCCAGAACCCGGCCAGGCTCCAGAACCCGGCCACCCTCCAGAACCCGGACTGGCGCCGGAGCGCGGACAGTTCGCAAGGAGCAGCCGGCCGCCGGGGTCGCCACGACCGCAAAAACGCCTACGACCAGCGGGATTGCAGCCGGCGGAGGGGCGCCGGGGGACTCCGCCGCATCGCCTTCCTACGTGCCCCACTCGCCGGGCAAGGTGACTTTGCCCTGAAAAGCCCGGGTGATTTGTCGATAATGCCAGGTCAGGGTGCTCGTGGTCGGTAACGATTGCGATTCGGATCGCTTATGAGATGCCATTACTGGGGACCCTGATGCACCTGCTCCATAAGATCCGACAAGTACTCACGGGGGCTGACGTGTTCGGCTGTTGAGTTCTTTGGGATCTTTCCGGCGAGGCAACCTCTCCCACTCGACCGCCTCGCCCAGAGGGGAATTTCATGCTTTCGATAAAGAGGCGGGGCGCAGCCCGCCTTGCCGCCGCGGTCGTGGCCTCCGGCCTCGTCGCGGCGGGTGCGATAGCCACCGCGGGGCCTGCCGCGGCGGACGAGACGACCCCCTCCCACGGGGGTGCCACCGCCACGCTCGGCGGTCTGAAGACCTTCGACCAGGCGGTCGTGCACAACGACGGAGGGGACCAGCGCGTAGGCGCCGGCCTCTTCGAGATGGCGGTCGACAACGGCGGCACGCTCCAGACGTACTGCATCGACATCCATAACCCGACGCAGCAGCAGGCCAAGTACCAGGAAGTGCCCTGGAGCGCCTCGTCGCTGCACAACAACGGGGACGCGGGCAAGATCCGCTGGATTCTTCAGAACTCCTACCCGCAGGTGAACGACCTGGCCGCGCTCGCCACCAAGGCCGGTGCCGGGAACCTCACCGAGAAGACCGCCGCGGCCGGCACCCAGGTCGCGATCTGGCGCTTCTCCGACCACGCCAAGGTGGACGCGGTCGATCCGGCGGCCGAGAAGCTCGCCGACTACCTCGAGAAGAGCGCGCAGAACGTCGCCGAACCCAAGGCATCGCTGACGCTCGACCCGCCGGCCGTCTCCGGCAAGTCGGGCAGCAAGCTCGGCCCGGTCACCGTGCACACCAACGCCGACAGCGTCACGATCTCCCCGGCCGCCGGCGTGCCTGCCGGTGCCAAGGTCGTCGGCAAGGACGGCAAGCCGGTCACCAGCGCGACCGACGGCACCCAGCTGTTCTTCGACGTGCCCGCGGGCGCCGCGGACGGCAGCAGCTCGCTGACCGCGCAGGCCGCCACCAAGGTCCCGGTCGGCCGTGCCTTCACCGGCATCGGTGAGCACGCCAAGAGCCAGACCCAGATCCTGGCCGGCTCCAGCGAGTCCACGGTCTCCGCGGCCGCCACGTTCTCGTGGAAGAAGCAGGGCGCCATCCCGGCGATCACCGCGGAGAAGAACTGCGCCAAGGGTGGCGTGGACGTCACGGCGAGCAACAAGGGCGATGAGGCGTTCCGCTTCCAGCTCTCCGGCAAGGACTACGAGATCGCGCCCGGCAAGTCGCAGACCGTGACCGTGCCGATGGCCGAGGACCAGCCGTACAACATCACGATCAAGGGTGAGGGCGGCTTCAAGAAGTCGTTCTCCGGCGTCCTGGACTGCAAGACCGCCGGCAGCGGCGGCGGCAAGCCCTCCAGCCAGCCCAGCCCGGCCTCGGTCGGTGGCAGCACCACCGGTGGGGACAAGGGCGGCGACCTCGCCGAGACCGGTTCCAGCAACGCCACCCCGATGATCGCGGGCATCGCGGTCGTCCTCGTCGTGGTCGGCGGCGCGGCGGTGTTCTTCCTCCGTAAGAAGAAGACCGGCACCCCCGCTCAGTAACACCCGGCGGCCGGTGGCCCGGCGTCCGGCCGTACCCGGTGACCACTCGGTGACCACTCGGTGACCCGAGGGTGAGCCCCCGACGGCCCCGGAGCGCAGCAGCGCTCCGGGGCCGTCGGCATTCGCCCGGCGCCGTCCGCCCCACCCCGCCCACTCCCAGGTGACCAACGCTGACAGACGGCGATCAAGCGGACACAGCGGCGTGCCGGGCCGGGGCTGAGCAGGGGTGCGCTGACCTACTCGTTTCCGCCTGAGCGCAGGCGTACGGCAAGATGGGGTGTATCTGCCCTCCCTCGGTTGCCGCGCACGATGGCCCCGGGGCGGTGCCGCACAGACCCTGATCGATCCAATCTGCCGGACGGTTTCTCTTGGCTGAGTAC
Organism: Streptomyces sp. NPDC127097; assembly: GCF_042724075.1. Classification (NCBI taxonomy): domain Bacteria; kingdom Bacillati; phylum Actinomycetota; class Actinomycetes; order Kitasatosporales; family Streptomycetaceae; genus Streptomyces; species Streptomyces sp. NPDC127097. The sequence goes on from NZ_JBHXFI010000024.1 coordinate 63,826, forward strand.
ATCTACACGATGCGCAAGGCGCGCAAGGCGCACGGCGACAAGGTCATCCTCGATGACGTGACGCTGAGCTTCCTGCCGGGCGCAAAGATCGGTGTCGTGGGTCCCAACGGCGCCGGTAAGTCCACGGTGCTGAAGATCATGGCCGGTCTTGAGCAGCCGTCGAACGGTGACGCGTTCCTCTCCCCGGGCTACACCGTCGGCATGCTCCTCCAGGAGCCGCCGCTGGACGAGTCCAAGACGGTGCTGGAGAACGTCCAGGACGGCGCCAAGGAGGTCATGGGCAAGCTCCACCGCTTCAACGAGGTCGCCGAGCTGATGGCGACCGACTACTCCGACGAGCTCATGGAGGAGATGGGCAAGCTCCAGGAGGACCTCGACCACGCCAACGCGTGGGACCTGGACACCCAGCTCGAGCAGGCCATGGACGCCCTCGGCTGCCCGCCCGGCGACTGGCCGGTCACCAACCTCTCCGGTGGTGAGCGCCGCCGCGTCGCGCTGTGCAAGCTGCTGCTGGAGGCCCCCGACCTGCTGCTCCTCGACGAGCCCACCAACCACCTGGACGCCGAGTCCGTGCAGTGGCTGGAGCAGCACCTGGCGAAGTACCCCGGCACCGTCGTCGCCGTCACCCACGACCGGTACTTCCTCGACAACGTCGCCGGCTGGATCCTGGAGCTCGACCGCGGCCGCGCCCACGGCTACGAGGGCAACTACTCCAAGTACCTGGAGACCAAGCAGACCCGTCTCAAGGTCGAGGGCCAGAAGGACGCCAAGCGCGCCAAGCGCCTCAAGGAAGAGCTGGAGTGGGTCCGCTCCAACGCCAAGGGGCGGCAGGCCAAGTCCAAGTCGCGACTGGCCCGTTACGAGGAAATGGCCGCCGAGGCCGACAAGATGCGGAAGCTGGACTTCGAGGAGATCCAGATCCCGCCGGGCCCGCGGCTGGGCAATGTCGTCGTCGAGGTCGACAAGCTCAACAAGGCATTCGGCGAGAAGGTCCTGATCGAGGACCTGAGCTTCACCCTGCCGCGCAACGGCATCGTCGGCATCATCGGCCCGAACGGCGCCGGCAAGACCACGCTGTTCAAGATGCTCCAGGGCCTGGAGACCCCGGACTCCGGCGACATCAAGGTCGGCGAGACCGTCAAGATCTCCTATGTCGACCAGAGCCGCGAGAACATCGACCCCAAGAAGACCCTGTGGGCCGTGGTCTCCGACGAGCTGGACTACATCAACGTCGGCCAGGTCGAGATGCCCTCGCGGGCGTACGTCTCCGCGTTCGGCTTCAAGGGCCCGGACCAGCAGAAGCCGGCCGGGGTGCTCTCCGGTGGTGAGCGCAACCGCCTCAACCTCGCGCTCACCCTCAAGCAGGGCGGCAACCTCCTGCTCCTCGACGAGCCGACCAACGACCTCGACGTCGAGACCCTGTCGTCGCTGGAGAACGCGCTCCTGGAGTTCCCGGGCTGCGCCGTGGTCGTCTCCCACGACCGCTGGTTCCTCGACCGCGTCGCCACGCACATCCTGGCGTACGAGGGCGACTCCCGGTGGTTCTGGTTCGAGGGCAACTTCGAGTCGTACGAGAAGAACAAGGTCGAGCGCCTCGGTGCGGACGCGGCCCGCCCGCACCGCGCCACGTACAAGAAGCTCACCCGGGGCTGACCGGCGTGCGACACCACTACTCCTGCCCCCTGCGCTGGTCGGACATGGACGCGTTCGGCCATGTCAACAACGCGGTGTTCGTCCGCTACCTCGAAGAGGCGCGGATCGACTTCACGCGCCGGCTGGCGCCGGGGGACGGCAGCCCGTCGTTCACGGGTGGCTCCGTCGTCGCCCGGCACGAGATCGACTATGTGCGGCCGCTGGTCCACCGGCACGCCCCGGTGACCGTCGAGTTGTGGGTGAAGAAGATCAGCGCCGCGTCGATGACGGTCGGCTACGAGGTCAAGGACGAGGACACCCTCTACCTGCGGGCCTCGACCGTCGTCGTGCCGTACGACTTCACCGAGGAGCGTCCCCGCCGCCTCAGCGCGGAGGAGAAGGCGATCCTGAAGGAGTATCTGGACGACGCCGCGCATCAGGGGGGATCCGCCGCGGTATGACGGCGCTGCACCTGGCTGACGCGGGGGAGGCGGCGGATCTCGCCGCCTTCCTCGCCCGCCTGATCCACTACGACCGCGCCGCCGCGGTACGGCTCCAGGCCGGCGGCGGGGTGCTCGCCGTCTTCGGCCGCCCGCCGTCCTTCGAGGTGCTGGCCATCCGCACCGCCCGGCTCGCCGACGACACCACCCTGGACCGTACGGTCTCGGCCGGTGAACTCCTCGACGGCGTGGCGGAGTCGGCGGGTGTGCTGACCGTGCCCGCCGCCGTCACCGGTCCGCCGTGGACCGGGCTGCTGCCGCCGCGCGGCGGCTGGCAGCGGGTACCGGGGCTGCCCGCGCCCGAGGCGCTGATGCGTGCGGTGGCCGCCGCGGTCGCCGAATTCCGCGCCCGTGACGAGGCGTTGCCGCCGCAGCACCGCACCCGCACCGAACGGGACCGCATCGGCCGGGAGATCTGGTCGCGCACCCTCGGCGACACCCATCTCCCGCTGCGCGCCGCGCATGCCGCGCAGTCGCTGGGCTTTCTGCGGCCGGTACGGGCCGGGGCGCTGGCGGGCAGCGGCACCGCTCCCGGCGCCGGATCCGCGCAGCCCGGGCACCGGCCGCTGAGCCTGCTGTCCACGGGCGGCTGGCTGCGGCTGAGCACCCCGTACGGGTCGATCGCCGTACGCACCGGCGGGCCGACGGGGCTGACCGGGCTGTCGGGTCTCACGGTCACACCGCTCTGACTGACGCGGGTGGCTGCGGGGAGGTAGCCGGTCGGGAGGTAGCCGGCCGGTCGGGCGGCGGCTCCGGGGCCCACGCCCCCTCGCCGGTGCTCTAGCCCCCACTCTCGTCCTCGTCCCCACTCTCGTCCCCGTTCTCGCCCTCGCCCCGCCCTCGGGCCGCCCCATCCGCCGTCGGGTCCGGCCATACCCCGATGTGGTCACTTTCCAGTTCCAGCAGGACGCGGTGGGCCATGCCGAGGCTGGTGGTGTACTCGGTGGGCAGCTGGAGCCGGCCCGCCCGGTCGAGCATGGCGTACTCGCGGGACACCAGGGACTCCTGGCCGGTGGTGGCGTCCCGTTCGGTGCGGCGCAGTACCTCCGAGGACGTGCGGCCGTCGCGGATCGCGACCGTGCGCCGTACCTCGCTCGCCACCGCCCGGTCATGGGTGACGATCACGATGGTGGTGCCCAGTTCCTCGTTGGCGGTGCGGAAGGCCGTGAAGACCTGTTCGGCGGTGTGTGAGTCCAGTTCGCCGGTCGGCTCGTCGGCCAGCAGGACGGACGGGGTGTTGGCCAGGGCCACCGCGATGGCGGTGCGCTGCTGTTCGCCGCCGGAGAGCTGGTGTGGCCGGCGGTCCCGGCAGTGGTGGAGCGAGAGCATCGACAGCAGCTCCTCGGCCGCCTTCGTGCGGGCCGCCCGCCGTCGGCCGCCCCGCAACTGCATCGGCAGCATGACGTTCTGGTGGGCCGTCAGATACGGCAGCAGGTTGCGGGCGGTCTGCTGCCAGACGAAACCGACCACCTCGCGGCGGTAGCCGAGCCGGGCCCTGGCGTCCATCGTCAGTAGATCGCGGCCGGCGACGGTGGCGGCCCCCGCGGTGGGCACGTCCAGGCCGGCCAGGATGTTCATCAGGGTGGACTTGCCGCTGCCGGACGCGCCGACCAGTGCCATCAACTCGCCCTCGGCGACCAGCAGATCGAGCCCCTGTAGTGCCTGCACCTCCACCCCGTCGGTGGTGAAGACCCGCACCAGCCGGTCGCAGGCGATCAGTGCGTCATGCCCGTAGGCGGGCCGCCCGCGCCGGGCGGACGCGCGCCGCTCCAGCTCGGCCAGGCCGGCGGGCGCGGCGGGCCGGGGCCCGGACGCCGGGTCCGCCGCGGGGGCGGGCTCGTCCGGTGGGGTGTCGTCGGGCCGTGTGGTCATCGGGTGTCCCCCGCTCTCAACTCGGTGCTCTCGCGCCGCCGTCCGCTCAGCCATGCCTGGGCCAGGGCCACCGCCAGGGCCAGCGCGACCACGCCCGCCGACGGCAGCAGCAGGGACGCGGGATCGGTGTGCAGTCGTACGGTGCCCGCCGCGCCGCCGCCCGAGGTGCCGGGGAGCGCGAGCGCGGTGAGGTCCGTACCGGGGCCCAGCAGCCGGATCGTGGCGACGCCGGCCAGGGCGCCCCCGACGGCCGCGAGCAGCGCCGGTGGCAGCGACTCCAGGACCAGCAGACGCCGCGCCTGGGCCCGGGTCAGCCCCATCGTGCGCAGCCCGGCCAGGAGTTGGCTGCGCTGCGGGGCCGCCTGGAGGAGGGACAGCAGCAGGGCGAGCAGGGCGAAGCCGGCGCCGGCCGCGACCGCGGCGGTGTAGAGGCGTATCGCGCCCTGCTGGAGGGGGGAGTCGGCGAACCCGTCGCGCACGGCGGAGCGCAGCGCCAGACGGACCGACAGCGATCCCGGGGTGTGGGCGCGTACGGCGGTGCGCAGCGCGCCGGTGTCCAGGGAGCGGCCGGACAGCAGGAGCACGGAGGGGCCGGTGGCGGGGTCGCGGTAGGTGTCGGGGTGGCGGCGGGCGACGCTCCCGGCGTCGACGACGACGAAGTCGCCGCCGGGCTGCGCGGGGGTGTCGGCGCGTACGGTCTTCGGGCGGATGACGAGCTGCCCGAACTCCGGCTGGAGAGCCATGGGGGCGCGCCCGAAGCGGGTCAGGAAACGGGAAGAGACGAGCGCGGGCAGCGGGCGGTCGCCGCCGGGGTCGGCCAGGTCCTGCGCGTCGAACGCGCCCAGGCCGGTGGCCCGTGCGAGCCGGGCGTACGCCTCGGCGTCGGCGATGACCAGGTAGAGGGGCGGCCCGTTGTCGTCGGCGGCCTGGACGTCGATACGCAGCGGAACCGCGTCCTCGACGCCCGGCACCTTGCCGGCCGCCCGCCGCAGCGCTTCGGGGAGCGGCTTGTCGGCCGAGATCCGGGCCTCGGCGCCGACCGCGGTCAGCGCCGCGTGGTCCCGTGCCGCGGCGACCCCGGACAACACCGAGCCACCGAACGACGCCGTGGTCAGCGCCACCACCAGGGCCAGCAGCGGCAGTCCGGCGGTGGCCGGGGCGCGGCCCGCGCGGGCCAGCGACAGAAAGCCGGTCAGCCCGGCCGTGCGGGCGGCGGGGCGGGCCGCCAGCCGCGGCGCTATCGGACTGAGGCGCATCAGGACCAGCGCGGCGATCACCCCGATCAGCACCGGCGCGGTGCTGACCAGCGCGTCCACCCCGCCCGTCGCCGTACTGCGGCCCCGCAGCGCGAGCACCGCGCCCACCGCCAGCACCAGTACGGTCAGTTCGGCGACCGTACGGCGCCGGGAGGGGCGGGCGCCCGCCCCGTCGGCGCGCTCCACGGGGCGCGGACGGCGGTGCGCGACCGCCGCCCGCAACGGCAGTGCGAGCGTCCCCAGCAGCCCGGTGCCGGCCGCCGCCAGCAGCGAGGGCAGCACCCGCTCGCCGGGCACCAGCAGCAGCGCCAGCACACCCCCGGCCGCGGCCGCCGGCAGCGCCACCGCCGCGGTCTCCGCCGCCAGCCGTCCGGCCAGCCCGGCCAGGGACGCACCACGGGCCCGCAGCAGGGCAAGTTCGGCACGCCGGCGCGCCGCGGTCAGTCCGGCGGTCATCAGCAGCACCACCCCCGCGACGGTGCCGATGCCGTACGCGGCCACCGCGATGACCGGCGCGACCGCCGCCCGCATCCGCCCGAAGGTGTCCAGCAGACCGTCCACCGCGCTGTCGGCCAGCGCGCCCCCGCCCGCCACGCTGCGCAACCCGGCGAGCGCCGCGCCGTGTTCGAGGGAGAGCAGCCGGTCCCGCAGCAGCGGGGCGTCCCGGGCGGTCAGCGCGTGGGTGTCGACCGGGTAGCGCCAGAACTTCTCCGGCTCACCTTCGGTGCGCAGCAGCGCCGGGCCGTCCTGCGGGGACAGCAGCAGAGCGGCGCGCCAGAATCTCTGCGGCGGGAGGCCCGGCGCCATGTCCTGGTGGGCGGTCGCCATCAGCGGGTCCACGGCCCAGTACGCGCGGTCCGGGGCGCGTGGGGTGAGCAGCCCGGAGATCCGTACCGTCAGGTCCGGCAGATGCAGGGTGCTGCCGACGTGCAGGCCGAGGGCCCGTGCGGTGGCGGCGGTGACCGCGGCCTCCAGGGTGTGCTTCCCGGGGGCCGCGCCGTGCGGCAGCCGGCCCGCGGTGAGTGTGGCATGCGCACCGAGCCCGGCTGCCGCGTACAGCGAGAAGCCGGGAGCGACGCCGTCGGGCCGGGGCAGCCAAGCGTCCCGGGCGCTCAGCGGTTTCGTGGTGCGTACGCCGTGCAGGGACTCGTCCGCGTCGATTCGCAGCGGGGCGCGGAACCGGCCCCGCAGCGCCCGGTCCTGGCGGGTGAGCTCGCCTGCGGCGTAGGCGGCCGCGGGATCGCCGCCGGTCACGTCGGTACGCGAGACGGTGATCTCCACCGTCCGCTGGCCGGGCGGTACCGAGCCGAGCGCCTGGCGCACGCCCCGGGTCTCGTACGCCGCCACGCCCCGCGGGAACGCCGCCGCGAGGAACGCCGTGACCAGCACCAGCGCGCCCAGGGCCAGTGCCGCCGCGCGCGCCGGACGCGGCCGGGCCCGCCAGGTCGGTGCCTTCACCGGCGCTCACCCCGCAGGCGGGAGCCCGCGGCCTGTCCGCCGGGCCGTGATTCCGTACGGGCCTTGGGCTCCGGCCCTGCGACATGGCTCGTCATCTCACCGCACTCCTTGGCCGCGCAGGGCCCGCACCGGGTCGCCGCGGCGCAGTCCGATGGCGGCGACGACCAGCAGCGGCACCGCCGCGACCGCCGCGAGCAGCACGGCGACCGGGCCCGGCGGCAGCTCCACCACCACGGGCGGCACCGGGCGGCCCGCCTCCTCGGTCAGCACGATCAGCGGGACGACCGCGCGGGTCAGCACCGTCCCCAGCGCCGCACCGACCGCCAGCGCCAGGGCGATCAGGACGCCCTGTTCGATGACGATCATCCGGGCCAGCTGCGGACGCGGCGCCCCCAGGGCCCGCAACACGGCGAATTCCCGGGCCCGTTCGCGGACCGACCCGGCGGCACCGACCGCGAAGCCGACCGCCGCCAGGGCCACCGCGACCGCGGCCGCCGCGGTCAGCGCGGTCTGCGGGCCGAGTCCCAGCGGATCGTCGTGCAGCTGCCCGGCGATCTCGTCGCGGACCAGCACCTGGCCCGGGTCGGTGTCGGGGCGGTCCCGCAGCGCCGCGACGACTCCGGCCGCCGCGCCGGGCCGCGGGCGCAGCCACCACTCGGTGGCGGTCAGCGGCAGCGCACCGAGGTCGGACAGCGCCTCGTTGACGGCCCCGAGGTCGACCAGCAGCCCGCCGGTGGCCGGCGCGTCCGCCGGACCCGGCAGCGCGCGCACCGCCCGGACGATCCGTACCTTCAGCGGCCGGCCGTTGACCGGTACCTCGACGAGGGAGCCGGTCCGCGAACCGCTGTCGCGCAGGAACTTCTCGGTGGCGACGGCGGCGAGCGGCGGGCGGGCGGCATGCGCGGCGGTGATCCGCACCGTGGTCACCGCGGCTCCCCAGTCGCCCAGCCTGGCGCCGGTGTCGTATGTCTGGGACAGCAGGCCGCCGCCGGGGACCCCCGCCCGGCCCGCCCGGGGTCCGGACGGCTCGCCCGCCGAGGTGCTCTCATCGGTGATCCGCGCCTTCCAGGCGAGGGCGGCGGGCGCGGTCAGGGACCGGGGCGGGCCATGCCCGGTGGCGGCTGCGACGGCGGTGACGGTGAGCCGCTGACGGTGCGCTACCGGCGACTGGTCCATGGCGACGAGCAGGCCGGTGAGCCGCAGCGGACCGGCCGGGCGGCCCGCCGGAGCGCCGGCCGCGGCGCCGAGGTCCGCGTGCAGGGTGTGCGGTGCGCCGTCGGCCGGGAGCGGGCCGAGCGGCAGGGTGTACGGGATCCCGTGGCGGTCGGTGACGAGGGCGGAGAGGGTCGCCGGAACCGGCCCGGTGTCGTGCCCGGCGGCCTCCTGGCCGGGCGCCGGCGGCAGCGCCCGCAGCGAGCGCAGCGCGGCGGTCAGCCGTAACCGGTCGCTGCCGGGCGGCAGTTGCACCCCTGCCGGGGGACCGCCGTCCGGCGCCACCGCGCGCAGCACCCCGTCCGCCGCCCGGCCCCGTGGGCCCTCCGCGCTGCCGCCCACCAGATCGCCGCGCAGCAGCAGTGCCCCCGCCGACCTCCGGGCGTCCAGCGCGAGCAGCGCGGAGGACCGGCCGTCCGACAGCTCCAGGCCGGCCAGCCCGGCGGGCAGCGCCGCGGCCACCCCCGGCACCGTCGCATAGGCACCGCCCTGGCCCAACGGCGGTGTCCGGCCGGCCAGTACGCGCACCGCCGCGGCCGCGCGGAAGTCGGCCTGGTCGTCCTGTGAACGGTCCCAGGACGCGCCCTGGCCGATCGCCAGCACGCCCAGGGCGGTCGCCAGCACCAGCAGCAGCACCGGGCCGGCGCCGCGGACTCCGCCGCCGGAACGGAGTGCGGAGCTCGGGGAGGAGCGGCGGCTGATCTGCCAGCCGGCCAGCGCCGCCGTCAGCCCCCGGCCACCGGCCGCGCCCCGCTCGGCGATCCGGGCGGCGAGCGGCAGCAGCCGCAGCGTCAGGACCGTGCCGGCGAGCAGCACCAGCGCCGGGGCGGCCACCAGCACCGGGTCGATGCCCAACTCCCCGGCGGCGTCCTCGGTCAGCACCCCGCTGCCGGCGTCGTCGCCGCCCGCAGTCTGCCGCTGGAGCTGCCAGTAGGCGACCCCGGCGATCACCAGCAGCCCGAGGTCCGCCCCGGCCCTTCCCCGGGCGCGCAGCGCCGCGCGGGCCGGGGAGGACCCCGGGGCACCGGGCAGCGCCCGCACCCGCCGTCGCCGCGGACCGTCCGGCCCGGTCCGCAGCAGCGCGGGCGCGGCCACCGCGAGGGCGCAGCCCAGCGCCACGCCGACGCCGGTCAGCCAGACCGGAACGGTCAGCCCGGTGTCCAGCGGCAGCCCGATACGGGCCAACGCGCCCCGCTCGGCAAGCAGTTGCCTCAGCGGTCCGGCCAGCAGCGGCGCGCCGACCGCGGCCGGGGCGGCCAGCAGCAGCGACTCGGCCAGGGCCAGTCCCGCGATCCGCCGCCGGGAGCCGCCGCGGGCCCGCAGCAGCGCGGTCTCGCCCTCCCGTTCGGTGCGCAGCATCCGGGCGACCAGCAGCAGTGCGTAGCCCGCGAGCAGGATCAGTTGCAGCGCGACGATCAGGATCGTCGAGCGGTTCACCAGTAGCGCCCGCCGCAACTGCCCCAGCGCGTCGGGCAGATCGGTGGTGGCGGTGGCCCGGCCCGCGAACGCCGGATCGGCCATCAGTGCCTTGGGTGCCGGACCCGCCGCGGCCGCCAGCGGGGCCAGCCGGTCCGCGGTCAGCGAGCGGAAGTCGGCGGTGGCGAGCCAGCCCACCGTGTCCTGGGCCGGGGACCCGTCGCGGAACGCCGCCGGGTCCGTGAGCAGCGGCCCGTACGTGGTGAAACCGGCGGTGCGCACCCCGCGCCCGCCGAGGTCGTCGAGCTTCCAGTACGGGTCGGCGCGGTCCTTGGGCCGGTAGACGCCGGTGACCTCGACGGCCAGACGGGCGGGGCCGGACAGCCGGTTGTCGAGGGTGAACCGCCGGCCGGGCGCGACCCCGAGACGGGCCGCCGCGGCCTCCGGCAGCGCGACGGGCAGCCGGCCGTGCGAGGCCGGGCCGGGCCAGTGGCCGGCGGTGAGGGTCAGACGGGAGCGGTCCAGGGCCGCGAGGTGGGTGAGATCCGGCTCACCCGTGCGCACGTCCGGCGGCCGCAGTGCGCGGGGGAGTGCGTACGGCCCGGAGCGGACCAGGGTGCGCACCGTGAACGGCAGCCCGTCGAAGGCCCGCCTGGCACCCCGGGCGACCGCCCGGTCCGCCGGTTCCCTGTCCCCGGTGGGCAGTTGGGCCTTCACCTGGAGCGCGGCGGCCGGCGCGGCGCGGGTCCGCAGCGCCTGCCGCAGCCCCGCGTCCCCGATCGCGCCGGAGAAGGCCGCGAGCGTCGTCAGCACGGACGTGGTGAGCAGCACCGAGAGCAGCGCCGCGGTCAGCAGCAGACGGTGCGCCCGCACCCGCAGAAACACAAAGCCGGACACGGACCCCCCTTACCGCGCTCAGCACCACACAGATGAACGAATGGTGGCAGACGCGCGGTGCGTGCGGAGGGGGCTGTGGATAACCCTGGCCGGATCATGACGGCGAAGGCGCGGCCCGGAGTGGTGCGGGGCGGCGCGGCCCGGGGCCGGTGTGAGGTGCTTCTCAGTCCGCGGCGTTGATCATCGAGGCGGCGGCGTAGGTGAGGTAGTTCCACAGCTGGGTCTCGTGCTTCTCGGACAGGCCGAGGGAGTCCACCGCGTCCCGCATGTGCCGCAGCCAGGCGTCGTGGGCGGCCCGGTCGACGGTGAACGGGGCGTGCCGCATCCGCAGCCGGGGGTGCCCGCGGCCGTCGCTGTACGTACGGGGGCCGCCCCAGTACTGCATGAGGAAGAGCGCGAGCCGCTCCTCGGCCGGACCCAGGTCCTCCTCCGGGTACATCGGCCGCAGCAGCGGGTCCTCGGCGACTCCCTGGTAGAACCGGTGCACCAGGCGCCGGAAGGTCTCCTCGCCTCCGACCTGTTCGTAGAAGGTCTGCTCCTCGAGCGTGCCGCGTGGAATCTTGTTCACCCGTCCATGGTGGCAGACGCCCCGGCGGAGGACTCCGGTCGTAGGACGCGGCCGGAAATGCCGCCGGGGCGTGATCGGTTGATCACGCCCCGGGGTCGCTCGCGACCGGTGGTGGCTCAGCCGCGGCGGACGGTCATCGTCGTCCAGGCGCCGACATGCACCCGGTCGCCCTCATGGAGCGGCACCGGCACATAGGGCTGGATCGGGTCCTCGGCGAGGTTGATCGTCGTGCCGTTGGTGGAGTTCTGGTCCACCACTGCCCAGCTGCCGTCCTGCTGCTGCACCAACAGCGCGTGCTGGTGCGAGACGCCCGGGTCCTCCGGCGCGCTGCCCAGGTCGATGTCCGGGGACTCGCCGGTGCTGTTGCGGCGCCGGCCGACCGCGATCTGGCCGTTGGCGAGCGGCAGCACCTGCTCGGGGGAGTACGAGGGCAGGTTGAGCCCCGCCGCCTCCGGGCCGCTGCGGCCCATCATCGCCATGAAGTACTCACGGTCCGGGGCGACCGCCACCACCCAGCCGGCGCCGACGACCGGCGCCGGACCCTGCGGCGGTGCCGCGGGCCCCTGGCCGGGGCCGTCGTTCCACTGCTGGTCGGGTCCGGGCTGCTGCTGCGGAGGCATCTGCTGCTGCTCGTACGGGCCGGGCTGCTGCTCGTACGGAGGCTGCTGCGGTTGCTGCCCGTAGGGAGGCTGCTGCTCGTACGGGGGCTGCTGCTCGTACGGTCCCGGCTGCTGCTGCGGGAACGGTGCGGGCGGCTGCTGCTGCTCGAACGGGGCCTGCGGGCCCGGGCCGGGCGGCGCGGGCGCCACCGGCGGGGGAGCGGCCTGGGCGCTCGGCGGGTTCAGCGTCCAGTCGTCGCCGCCCTGCTGCGGCGGCGGGCCGCCCTGGGGGCCGGGGCCGGGCATGCCGGGGGGCGGGCCGGGCGGGAAGCCGCCGGGGCCGGGGCCGCCGGGCATGCCCTGCTGCTGCGGGGGCTGGGGCTGCTGGGGCTGCGGTGGCGGGAAGCCGTAACCGCCCTGGCCGCCCTGCGGGCCGGGGCCACCGGGGCCGCCGAAGTCGGGGCCGGGAGCGCCGGGGCCGCCCTGGGGGCCGGGCTGCGGCGGCGGGAAGCCATAGCCGCCCTGCCCGCCCTGCGTGCCGGGGCCGCCGGGCGGCGGGCCGGGCTGCTGGCCGGGCGGGGCGTAGGACGTCGGCGAGTTGGTGAGGAAGTTGTAGCGGCACCCCTCACAGAACGGCGCCATCGCCTCACGCGGCGTACCGCACTGCGGGCAGATCTCGGGCTGGCCGGACGGGCCGGGGCCGCCGGGCATGCCCTGCTGCTGCGGGGGCTGGGGCTGCTGGGGCTGCGGCGGCGGGAAGCCGTAACCGCCCTGGCCGCCCTGCGGGCCGGGGCCGGGCGCACCGGGGCCACCGAAGTCGGGGCCGGGCGCACCGGGGCCGCCCTGGGGGCCGGGCTGCGGCGGCGGGAAACCATAGCCGCCCTGGCCGCCCTGGGAGTCGGGACCGCCGGGGCCGCCGAAGGCGGGGCCGGGGCCACCGGGCGGCGGACCGGGCTGTCCCGGCGGCGGTCCGGGCTGGCCGGTGGGCTGGCCGGGCGGCGGTGTGTTCAGGAAACCGGCAGGCAGGGAGGGCGGCGGGGGGACAGCGCCCGCCATCCGCTGGCCGCACACCTCGCACCAGTCTTCGGCCACCGACTGGTGGCCGCTCGGGCAGGTCGGCATGTCGGTTCTTCCCCCTCCGTACCGAATTCTTTCGGTGGTGCTGCTCGGTACTGTTCGTGGCTATTTCTTCATGCGAACGGTTTTCGTCGAGCGCGTTTCGAGAGTCATCTCGTCCGCCTCGGCGACCTTCGCCTTCAGTCGCACAGTACCGGTCGCCGTATCGACGACGTCCACCACCTTCGCAAGGAGTTTCGCAGTCCCCTCGTTCCCCGAGGCACCGGCCAGTTGTACCGCGCGGCCCAGTTTCGCCAAGGCACCATCGGTATCGCCCGACTTGCGGGCATCGAGCCCCTGTTGGATGACTTGGGCCAGTTCCGCCTGGCCGGTGTAGTGCGCCACCTGCGGATGGATCGCCGTGGCGGCGGCCACATCGTCCGTCCACACGGCCCGTACGAGGCCCTGCGACAGGGGCTGCGGCGGCCGCCGCGCGGGGTCGCCGTCCGGCGTGGAAGTGATCAACGAGACCCGGCCGGCCAGCATTTCCCGGCCGATCCCTGCGGCCGGTACCCGGAGGCAGAGGTGATAGTCGCGGGACTCGTCGCCCCAGGAGCCGGTCGGGTAGTCCGCCGACCGCGGACCGGACTCCCGGCGCCGGCCGGTCAAATCCGCCACGGAGGGAGCCACTTGCCGGACGAAGACGGTCTCGGCGCCCAGCGGTGTCCACAGCCGCAGGCCGACGTCGCCGATCTCCTTGCCCATCGCCGTCTCCATCATCCGCGTGAAGTCGGCGGCCAGCCCGGCCGGATCGGCGACGATATCGGCGGTGCCCAGCAGCGCCGCGGCGACGGCGGTGACCTCCTTGACCTCCCAGTCCGTGCCGACACCGCGGGCGTCGCAGGTGAACGCCCCGGAGCAGGCGTCCAGGGCGGCCCGCAGCTCGCTCGGCGACTCGTGCTCGTTGCGGCCGTCGGTGAGCAGGAGCGCGTGCCGGATACCGAGCTCGGCGGACGCCAGCAGCCGGCCGGTCAGCCGCAGCCAGCTGCCGATGGCCGTGCCGCCGCCCGCGGTCAGGGTGCGCAGCGCCTCCTTCGCCTGCGCACGGGTGGCCGCCGTGGCCACGGCCAGCCGGCCGCCGCCGGGGTAGACCTCGACGGCCCGGTGATTTCCGGCCACCACAGCGAAGCGGACCCCGTCGCGCACGGTGTCGAGGGCGGCGGCCGTCGCCTCCCGGGCGCCGCGCAGCTTCGCCGGCGGATGGTCCATCGACCCGGACCGGTCCACCATGATCACTACGCCGGCGGCCGGCCCGCCGGTACCCGCCGCCGGCACCGGCCGGCCCCCGGTCGAGCCGCCGCCGGTCGCGGTGACCGTGATGATGGCGTGGACCTCCCGCCCGCCCTCGGGGAGATAGGGGTTCTGGTACACCTCGGCGGAGAAACGCGGCACCCGGGACTTGGCGAAATTGGCCATCCGTTCCGCTCCTTGAGACGCCGTAACCGGTCGGTCGGTACACGTGGTGCGTCGTACACGGCGCGGCGCGCGCGGCGGCATACGGGCGGGGGTGCGCCGCGCCGCGCACCCCCGCCCCCGCCCGTCGGCGGTGCGCCGGTCAGGCCGGGGCCGGCTGCCCCGCCGGTGCCGGGAACGGCACCAGCGCCACGGTGACGTTGTCGTGCCCGCCGCCGTCGAGGGCGTGGGTGACCAGGGTGCGGGCACCGTTCAGCGGCCTGGCGGGGGCGTCGTACGGCAGCACCGCGGCCATCTGCTCGGCGCTCTCGGCGTAGTTCCACAGCCCGTCGGTGCACACCACCACGACACCGGGCCCGTCCGGCTTGAACGTCGCGGTGTGCGGCTCGACCTCGTACGCGTCCGCGCCGAGCCAGCCGGTGATGGCGTGCGCCCGCTCATCGGCGTTCGCCTCGGCCTCGGACATCAGGTTGTTGGCGACCATCTGGGCGGCCCAGGAGTCGTCCTCGGTGAGCCGGGCGGGCGGCGCCGTACGGTCGTTGGGGATCCAGTAGGCGCGGCTGTCGCCGACCCAGCCGACGGTCAGCAGGCCGCCGCCGACCACCGCACCGACGAAGGTGCAGGCCGGGGCGTTCTGCTGGCGGTGCTCGTCATGGGCCAGGGACGGGTCGGTGGCGAGCGCGTCGACCGCCGAGGAGGCCGCCAGGATGGCGTCGTGCATGGCCTGCGCGGGGTGGGTACCGCGCGGCAGGGACGCCCGCAGCGCCTCCCCGGCGGCCTCGGACGCCGCCGTGGACGCCTCGTCGGGGCGGGTCGCCGAGGAGACTCCGTCGCAGACCACGGCAACCACGGCGGGGGTGCCGTCCGGCAGCGCGGCGGCCCGGAGCGCGAAGAAGTCCTCGTTGCGGTGGTGCCGGTGGCCCCGGTCGCTGACCGCCGCGATGCCTCCCACCTCGTACTCCATGTGGTCGCGGGCGCGCGGCCGGGCGTGGCCGCAGTGCGTGCAGTAGCCCTCGGCGTCCACGGCGCCGGACCGGCAGACGGTGCAGACGACGGTGCCCCGGGCGGGTGTCCCGGTGGCGACGGCGGCGCCGGACGGGCCTTCTGGCGCGGCGGGCGCCACCGGCCCGGGGGCGGGCACACCGGGTTCCGCGGCGGGAGCCCCGGCTTCCGCGGCCGGTGCCACGGGCGCCGCGGTCGGTGCCACGGGCTCCGCGGCGGGCACCCCGGAGGGCGGGCCGGCGCCGGCTGCCGCCGCGTCGGCGACCGCCTCGTATCCGGCGACCCGCGGGTCCGCGGGCGGCGGGGCGCCGTCCACCGGCGGGTGGCCCGGCATCGGCGGCACGCCGGCGCCCTCGTACGGGAGCCGGGCCTGCGGGTCCGGAGGCGGCGGCCCGGCCGGGGCGGTACCGGCGGCCGGGGCGGGCGCCGGGGGCGGCCCGGGAGGCGCCGGCGGCGGGGGCGGTACGGCGGCCGCGCCGGGCGCGGGCGGAGCGCCGTACGCCGACGGTGCGGCGGGCGCCAGAAGTTCGGCGCCGCACCGCCCGCAGAAATTGTCCCCCGCCTCGAGCGGTTCGTCACAGCCCGGACACCGGGACGGCCCAGTCACACCCATGTCACACCCACGTCCTGGGGCGGAAGCGGTTGGCCCGTTCCACCAGTTCGATCCTTTTCTCACCACGCTGTGCCAGCCGTGCCAGCAGCCGGTACGACCGCTCCAGGCCGAAGCGCAGACCGCGCTCCTCCAGCGGGCTGCCGAGCAGCGCCGGCCGCTCGGCGGCGGTCGCCGCGACGTCCGGCCCGGCACCGTGGCTACCGGAGATTACCCAGTCCAGGGCGCTGCCCAGTACCTCGGTGGTGAGTTGTTCCCGGCGCTCGGTGTCCAGACCGAAGTACCCGAGCGCCTCGACCTGTTCGGCGGCGGCCCGAAGATCCGCCAGCAGCGGATCGCGGGGCGGCCGCTGCCGCAGCCGGGCGCGGACCGCCGCGATCCGCGCCGCGATGTAGTGGATGGACGACTCCGGCACGGACTCCAGTGCCGCGACCGCGCCACCGCGGTCGCCCGTCGCCAGCCGCACCCGGGCCAGCCCGAACGCGGCGCTGACATAGCTGCGGTCGGTCGCCCACACCAGGCGGTAGTACTCCAGGGCGTTGTCCAACTGGCCCAGCAGCTCGGCGCAGATGCCCAGCGCCAGCTTCGGCGCCGGTTCCCCCGGGAAGGCGTCGTAGACCGCGTCGAAGGCCAGCGCGGCGCTCTCGCGGTCGTCGGTCGTCAGCGCCACCAGGCCGCGGTGCCACACCACCCGCCAGTCCGCGCCCCAGGTGGCGGGCTCGGCCCCGCCCCGCCTCGCGGCGGGCCACCGCCTGGCGGGCTCGGCCGCGAGGGTCTCCAGCACCTCGTGTGCCGCCGCACCGTCCCCCGCCTCCAGACGGGCGCGCAGCTCCCGCAGCCGGAGCTCCGGGGAGTCGTCGGGCGCGGCGCGCAGCGCGGCCAGGAGCTCGGCGGGCCCGGCGGCCGGCAGCCCGGCCAGCAGCCCGGCGTTGACGTCGCCCGGATCGACCCGCGGCACCGGTAGCGCGAGGGCGGCGCCGGCCACGTCCAGGGGGCGCAGCAGCGGCCCGCCGGCGGGCGTCTCCCCCGCGCGCGCCAGCGCCGCGCCCCGCGCGCCCAGCAGCGAACTGTCGCCGTCCGCCGCGGGCATCAACTCCGTGTCCGTCACCCGGAGTTCGGCCCCGAACAGGGTCGACGGCGCGGGGCGCGGCTCGCCCGACTGGAGCGCCACCACCTCCCGCAGGACCCCCGTCAGCTGCTCGGCCATCTCCTCCGCGGAGGAGAACCGGCGCGCCCGGTCCGGGTCCGTGGCGCGCACCAGCAGCCGGTAGAAGGACTCATAGGCGCGGAACACCTCGATGTTGTCCGGATCCGGCAGGGAGTCCGCGAAGATGTTCGTGTAGCCCTGGAAGTCGAAGGTGAGGACGGCGAGGGTGCGCGCGACGGTGTAGAGGTCGGAGGAGACCGACGGGCCCAGCGTGGCGATCTCCGGCGCCTGATAGCCGATCGTGCCGTAGATCGGGCTCACGTGGTCGTCCATCCGGCGCACCGCGCCCATGTCGATCAGCTTGAGCTGATCGTGCTGCTGGATGGCGTTGTCGACCTTGAAGTCGCAGTAGAGGTAGCCCCGGCTGTGCAGATGGCCGAGCGCCTCCAGCGCCTCGATGCCGTACGCGCACGCCTGCTCGACGGGCAGCGGATCGCGCCTGCCCAGCGGGGTGCGCCGCTCGTTGGCGAGGTCCTTGAGCGACTTGCCGCCGACGTACTCCATGACGATGTAGCCGTCGCGGCTGCCCGTCGCCCGGTCGAGATGCTCCACGAAGTTGTAGATCCGCACGATGTTGGCGTGCTCGATCTCGGCGAGGAAGCGCCGCTCGGACACCGCCACCGTCAGCGCCTCCGCATCACCGGTGTCCAGCAGCCCCTTGAGCACCACCCACCGGTCGGAGACCGCATGGTCCGTCGCCAGATAGATCCAGCCGAGCCCGCCGTGCGCCAGACAGCCCACGACCTCGTACTGGTCGTGCACCATGTCACCGGGCCGCAGCTTGGGCACGAAGCTGTACGGATGGCCGCACTTGGCGCAGAACCCTTCCGTGCGGCCCTGCTCCGCCCCGCGCGTCCGGCCCACCGGCGCCCCGCAGTCCGCACGGCTACAGAACCGCTTGCGCTCGGGGACCTCCGGATGCTCCAGCACCGCCGTCCGCGGATCGGGCCGCGGCACCTCCGGCACCGCCACCAGCCCGGCGCCCAGCCGCCCGCGCGACGGCCCGGACGACGCACCGCTGCCCGGGCCGGGCCCCGAGCCGCGCCCCGACACCGCCGAGACGCCGCGCGCCCGGCCCCCGCCGGAGCCCGCGCGCGAGAGCCGGCCGGACACCGAACGCCGGGACGCCGACGGGCGGGCCGACGGCGCACTGCCCCCGGAGGCCCGTCCGGACGGCACGCCGCCGTCCGGCGCGGGGGCGGGGGAGGGGACCGTCAGCAACGCCCCGGCCGCCTCCCGCGCGGCCGTGCCACCCGCCGACACCCGGCCCGTCAGGCCCGTGGGCGACGACGACAGCAGACCGCCCGGCGAGACCACCGGCGCCAGACCGCACAGATCGCAGTAGCGCTCCCCGCCGCCGACATCCTCGTAACTGCCCGCGCAGTCCCGCCGCTGGCAGCTCTCGCCCGCCCGCTCCGTCACGATTCGCCCCGCCCCTCCAGCTGCTGCGGAACCAACGCCTCCGCCGCCGCCTGCTGATAGCGCCACACCGCCTGCTCGGCCGCCCGCAGATCACACGGCGCGCTCCACAGCATCCGGCGCGCGAGGTCGTACCGCTCCGTCAGCAGCGGATCCGCCGCCATGCCGTGACGCGCGACCTTCGCCCGGTACGCGTCCAGCCGGCCCCGCAGCTCGGCGCGCACCGCCAGCGGCGCGGTCACCGCCGTCAACGATTCGCGGGCCCGGTGGAGTTCGTCCTCCGCCCGCTCCTCCAGACTGTCCAGCAGCGGGGAGAGCCGGTGCCACTGCGCCCGCCTGCGGAAGTCGGCCGCCGCCGCCAACTGCTCGTGCAGCGCCGTCGACGGACCGCTGACCGCGGGCACCTCCGACGCGGCGATCTTCGCCAGCACCTCGCCCCGGGCCTGCCGCGCCTCGGTCAGCGTACGGTCCGCCCGCGACAGCACGTCCCGCAGCTGCATCAGCCGCCGCTCCGCGTCCTGCCGCACGTCCAGCACCGCCGCCACCTCCCGCCGGATGTCCTCCAGCGCACGGGCCGCACGGTCATAGCGCGCGGTGTCCGGCCGGCCCCCGCCCGGCGCCGAACTCCCCGTCGACGACGACACCCAGAACGCCAGCGGATCCGCGATCACCCGTTCCCGCAGCCGCAACAGCTCCTCCGTGATCCGCTCCAGATCGTCCCCCGCCGGATGCTCCCCGGGCCGCACCCCCACCGAATGCGCCAGCGAACGCGTCCGCTGCAACTCGGCCGACAGCAGGTCTATACGGGCCGGCAGCGCCGACCAGACCGCGTCGGCCGCCACGATGACGTCCAGCGACCGCGCGTACAGCCCGTTCATCCGCGCGACGAGCCCCTCCAGGCTGAACCGCTCGCCGGGCCGGGCCGGGCCGTCCTCCGGAGCACCGTCCGCCGCGGCCGCACCCGGCACCGTCACCCCCTCGCCGTGCAGCAGCTCGGTCAGCTCCGCCAGATCCTCGGCGGACGGCCAGCGGCGCCGCTCGCGCAGCTCACGCGCCGACTCCAGGGCGGCGGTGTACGCGTCGAACAGCGACCACAGGACCGTGATCGACCGTTCCGCGGCGGCCCAGCGTTCCTTGGTGGTGCCGGACAGCTCGGCGCCCTCCAACAGGCGGCGCCCCGCGTGATCCTGCAACGCGAGCAGCGAGGTCTCGATCGCCTCGTACTCGGCACCGAGCCGCGCCAGCGCGCGATCCACCTCCTCCCGGTCCGCCACCGGGGCATCGGGCCTCCCCGGAGAGCCGGGGAAGGGTCCAGGGACCCCCATCGATCACCTCTCCAATACGCGTACGATGCACGGCGGTTGCGGCGACCCCGTAGCCGCTCGCGGTCTGCTCCTCCCGTCTCCACCTCCATAGTGACCTCATCCGGCCGCTCCATGGGGCGATCGGTCGCACACCGCTCCTTGGGGCGATCAGTCGCTGTACTCCGGCGACGGCGGCCCCGATATGCCCGGCAGATCGGCCTGAAGCCACTTGCGGTACGCCCGCATCCAGGGGCTGTCCGCGCCCCCGTCGCCCCGGTAGTCGTCCAGGACCTTGTTGACCCGCCGCACCAGATCCGTGTCGCCCTTGTTCATCGCCACGCCGTACGGCTCGTCCGTGAACGGCCGCCCCTTCAGCTCCACCGCCGGATCCTGCGCCGCCTGCGCCGCGGCCAGCGCATTGTCCGTGACCACCGCATCCGCCTCACCCAGCTGAAGCCGCACCAGACAGTCCAGCTGATTGGGCACCGTCAGCACCTGCGCACCGTGCCGTTGCGCCGACAGCTCGCTCTCGCCCGTCGAACCCGCCGCCGTGCACACCCGCTTGCCCCGCAGCGAATCGTCGAACGCCGCGATCTTCGACGCCTTCGGGGCCAGCACCTGCTGTCCCCCCTGGAAATACGCCGTGGAGAAGGCCACCTGTTCCTTGCGCGCACAGTTGATCGTCATCGTCCGCACCACCAGGTCGACCGTGCGCTTCTGGAGCGCCGGAATCCGCTGGCTGGTCGGCACCGCCTTGAAGACCACCTCGGGATGCGGCCCCAGGATGTCCTCGGCGACCGCCCGCGCCAGATCGATGTCGAATCCCGCCAGCTCACCGGTCACCGGATCGCGGTACCCCCACCGGTAGGTGTTCTGGTCGACCCCGACGACCAACCGGCCCTTCTCCTTGATCCGCGACACCGCCGCACCGTCCTCCGACGACGGCCGCAGACTCTCCGCGGCGTTCCGCGCCGTGCACTTCGCGACCGCCGGCGCGGCCCCCGGCCCGTACGCCCGGTGCGTCACCGCCGGCGCCGCCGCACCACCACGGCCGCGCCCGGCCTCCCCGGCGGCCCCGCCCAACGCCGGCACCAGCACCGCCGCGGCCGTCGCCATCACACACATCCCCGCCGCGACCGGCGCCAGGACGGCACGCAGATTCAGCAGTCCTCGCGCGCGCATCCCCATCTCCCCCTCACCCGGCTCCCTCACCGGTACTCCGCCAGCCTGCGCCCGATCCCCAGCACCGCGCCCAGCGCCCCGAGCCCCGCCAGCGCCCCGGCCCCCACCGGCAGCCCGCGCAGCGCCGCACGCCCCCCGTCCGCCGCCGACCGGAACTCCGCCTGCTCATGCACCAGCGCCCGCTCCAGCCCGGCGGCCACCCGGTCGAAGGACTCCCCGGTGGAGCCCTCCGCGCCGATCACCTTGGCCAGCGCCCGGTCGTAGTCACCGCCCTCGTCCGCCGCCCGCGCCTGCGCGTGCCGCGCCTGCCACTGCCGGACCTGCGTCAGCGCCACCCGCACCGGACGCCGCCCCGCCTCGTCGTCCGCCAGCACCAGCGCCGCTCCCAGCCTGCTCCGCGCCGCCGCCGCACCGTGGTCCCCCGCACCCACCAGCTCCGTCATCCCCGAGCGGAACCCGGCCTCGTAGAAATCCTGCTTGCCGTCGGTCAGCACCGCACCCCGCGCCACCAGCGTCAGATTCTCGTCCCCCCGCGCCCGCAGCGCGGCGATCCGCGCCTCGTTGAGCACCCGCAACGACCGCGCACCGTGCTCATACGACCCCGTCAGCCCCCCACGCGCCACCGTATGCCCCGCCACCAGCCACCCCAACACCACCAGGGAAGCGGCCGTCGCCGCCAACAGGCCCCGGTTGAACACCCGGTTGGTCCGCCGGTAGTGCCGCCGCTGCGCCCACCCCAGCGCACCGAGCGCCACCACCCCGGCCGCCAGGGCCCACCACGGCCACGCCTTGGCCGTGGCGTAGTCCGCGGCCAGCCGGTCCGTCTCCGCGTCGTACAACGCGCGGGCCGCCGGGAGGAGTTCCGTCCGCATCTGCTCATGCGCATAGCGCAGATACGCGCCGCCCAGCGGCAGCCCCTGCCTGTTGTTGGCCCGCGCCGTCTCCACCAGCCCCGTGTAGCGCGGCAGTCCGCCGTTGAGCTTCGCGATCTGCGCGCCCGCCCCGTCCGAACCCGCGCTGTTCGCCGATGCCTTGACCAGCAGCGCGGCCGCCGTCCTGATATCGGCGGCGTACCGCTCACGCGTCGCCCGGCTCTCCTCGCCCCCGGCCAGGAAGCCCGCCGCGGCCGTCGTGTCGGCATCCGCCAGCGAACGGTAGAGACTCGCCGCGTCCGCGGTCAGCGGCTGACTGTGCTCGACCACGTCCTCCGCGGCCGCCGACCGGTCCGCCACCTGCCAGGCCGTGACCGCACCGAACAGCACCACCAGCAGGGCCAGTACGGCACCGATCACCCGCAGTCGGCCCGGCTCGGTCGTCGCCGTGGCGCGCAGTTCGTCCAGTCCCTCGGCCCAGGCCGTCCGGCGCCCCGCGGCAGGCGGTGACACGCTGCTGGTCGACACGGAACCTGAACCTCCCCCTGGGGCGCTGACGGCGGGACCGGCCCCCGCGCACAGCGCCCGGGAGCGCTCACGAAAGGGACAGGTGCATGGGCAGCAGTATGTCCGGAGCCGCTGACACCCACACCGCTAATGCCCCGATCTTGTTCGGATCGCGATCCACGAACCGGCCCGTCGCACCGCCGCGCCCCGCATTACAGTGGGCGGAGAGACATCAGACATCAGGTGTTACCGGACTCCGGATGCCGCACCGAAGGGGGAGTGATCTCGTGCAGTCGGTCCGCAAGGGCAGGGTGTCGCTCGTGGAGACCGCGACCGACGAGATCCGCGGCCAGATCGTGAACGGCACCTGGCCGGTCGGCAGCCGCATCCCGCCCGAGAGCGCGCTCTCCGAGACCCTCGGAGTCAGCCGCGCCTCGGTCCGCGAAGCCGTCCGCTCCCTGGTGCACTCCGGCCTCCTGGAGCCCCGGCAGGGCGACGGCACGTTCGTGATCTCCGACGACGACAGCGCCGTCGCCCTCCGCCGCCGCCTCGAACGTGCCGAATTCAGCCATGTCACCCAGGTCCGCCAGGGCCTCGACGTGGTCGCCGCCCGCCAGGCCGCCAAACACCGTACGGACGCCCAACTCGCCGGCATCGAAGCCGCACTGGCCCGCCGCAAGGCCGCCTTGGCCGCGCACGACAGCGAGGCGTTCACCGCCGCCGACGCCGAGTTCCACGTCCTGGTCGCCGAGGCCGGTGACAACCCCGTCCTCGCCGACATCTACCGCTCCCTCAGCGCCGCCCTGCGCGAGGAACTCCGCCGCGCCGCCTGCCTGGACACCGCCACCGCGGCCCCCGCCGACCCGCACTCCCGCCTGGCTGACGCCATCCGCGCCCAGGACCCGCAGGCCGCCGTGGACGCCGCCGTCCTCCTCCTCGCCGGCCACGTACGGGACCTTGCCCTTCCGCTGGACGACTGAGCGCGGGCCGCCTGGGCGATTGACCCCGGCCCGCTCGGACGACTGCCTCCGGCTCGCCTGGGGGACTGCCGCCGGCCTGCCTGGGCAACTCCCCGGCCCGCCCGCCGTGCGCACCGACGACGGCGCGCGCACCCCTCCTCACGCCCCCCGCTTCGCTCCCACGCGCCGCTGCGCCGCCCACCCCTCTCTGGCTACGCTGAGTGACGAAGGTTGATCCCCGCCCCAGCGACCGGCACGGGTCCGCCCGTGCCCGACACCATCCGGAGGTATCGCCATGCGACGCATGAAAAAACTCCTCGGTCACCGCCCCGCCGCCCCGCCCGACGCCACCCCCACCTCGGACAATTCCCCGTCGGGCAGAGGCTTCCTGACCATCGGCGGCACCACATACATCGACCCCCACGGCAGCTATCCCCTCACCCATCACCTGGACGGCTCCGCCACGCTGATCGTCAACGACACGGATCAGTACGTCACTGTCGTCACGGAGCGCGATCGAGGACGGGAGCGCGGGCGGGATCGGGGGCGCGGGTGTGATCATCGTGATCCACCCTTGATCGCGGCCCGGGAGGGGCCTGCGCCGGGGGAGGCCGCTGCGTGGGGGCAGGGCACTGAGTCGGGCCGCGGCCCGGTACGGGGACATGGCCTGGGCCGGGACCTCGTGCTTGCCCCCGGGGAGCGCGCGGAGACCTGGCGGGGGGACAGCGTGCGGGTGGGGTGAGGCGGAGGCGGGGGGCTGGGGAGGGGTGGGGGAGGGGGAGGCCCCCTAAGGGGAGCGGGCCCAAAGCCCAAGCCCCATCGCCCCCGCCCCGAAACGCCCGCACCCCACCCCACCCCACCCCAGCCCCCGACCCCGCACTCCCTACCCCCAAGCGCCCCTGACCCGCCCATAAGCCTCCGCATGTGCTCCGGCCCGGTCCAAGGTGTCGAGGGCGGCGCCCAGTACGGGTGGGGCGGTCACCACGTGGGGGAGGGCCTTGGGGGCGTGCTGTGTGAGGAGTTGGGTGAGGTGGTTGTGGAGGAGGGGGTGGCGGGCGGTCAGGACGCCGCCGCCGAGGATGACGGGGGTCGGTTCGTCGAGGAGGCCGAGGCGGTCCAGGGCGACGCGGGCCAGTAGGGCGATCTCCTCCGCCTGGCGGGTCACGAGGGTGCGGGCGATGCGGTCGCCGGCGGTGGCGACGGCGAAGAGGACCGGGGGCAGTTCGTGGCGGCGGTGGGCGGGGATCTCGTGCAGGTGGAGTGCTTCGATCAGTTCCCGCATGGTGGTCAGGCCGAAGTGGGCGGGCAGCGCGCGGGCCAGCTCCGTCGGTGCGCCACGGCCGTCCTCGGCGCGGGCCGCGCACCACAGAGCCTCGTCGGCGAGGTGCGCACCGCCGCCCCAGTCGCCGGAGATCCGGCCGATGGCCGGGAAGCGCGCGGTGGCCCCGTCGCGTCCGAGGCCGACGCAGTTGATGCCGGCCCCGCAGACGACGGCGACGCCCACCGGCTCCCCGCCGTCCGGCAGTCCGGCTCGCAGCAGGGCGAAGGTGTCATTGCGGACGGTCACGGTTCCCGCCCACCCCCGGCGCGCGATCTCGGCGGTCAGCCGGACCTCCTCGACGGGGAGGTCGGCGTTGGCGAGAAAGGCCGAGAGGTGGTCGACGGGGCCGGCCGCCCCAGCCGCCCCGACGAGTCGCGGCGCTTCAGCCGCTCCGACCACCCCACCAGGCCCCACTGCCCCGACAGCCCTCGCCACTCCGACCAGTCCGGCCTCGGCCAGGACAGTCGCCACCAGCGGGGCCAGTGCGTCGACCGCCCGTTCGGCGCCCACCGTCGGTGGCTGGAAGCCGCCGCCGCGGGCCGTTGCGAGGATGGTGCCGTCCGTGGTCACCAGTGCCACGTCGGTCTTGCTGTTGCCCGCGTCGATGGCGAGGGCGATGCCCGTCAGGCCCACGGCAGGTGCTCCCGGTTGTGCGCGATCAGTTCGTCGGTGAGCCGGTCCGCCTGGTCGAGCTGGCCGATGAGGGGGTGGGCGAGGAGGGCGGAGAAGACGGCCCGGCGGCCCTCGGCGTGGCCGGTGTCGCGGCCGGTGGCGCTCAACAGTGCTGCTTCCAGGGCGAGTTGTTCGTAGGCGGTGACGTGGGCGACCAGTCCGGCGTACTGCGGTTCCAGGGGGCGTACGGGGAGGGGCGTGGCGCCCGTCGCATTCACGGTCGTGGGGACCTCGATCACCGCGTCGTCGGGGAGGAAGGGGAGAGCGCCGTCGTTTCGGGTGTTGACGATCTGGGTGTCGCCGGTGTCGCGCAGCAGCGACGCGGTCAGCGCCACCGCGGCCTCCGAGTAGTAGGCGCCGCCGCGCCGGGACAGCAGCTCCGGTTTCTCGTCGAGTGCCGGGTCGCCGTACAGGGTGAGAAGCTCCCGTTCGATGGCGGCGACCTCCGCGGCGCGGGATGGTTTGCTGCGCAACTCCCGTACTACCGCGTCGTGTTGGTAGTAGTAGCGCAGATAGTAGGAGGGGATGGCGCCGAGGTGGTCGAGGAGGGCGCGGGGCATCCGTAGTTTGGCGGCGAGGGTGTCGCCGTGTGCGGCCAGCAGTTCGGGGAGGACGTCCTTGCCCGCGACGCGTACGGACCGTTCCCAGGTGAGGTGGTTGAGGCCGATGTGCTCCAGCGCGACCTGGCCGGGGGCGACGCCCAGCAGGGTGGCGAAGGTGCGCTGGAAGCCGATGGCGACGTTGCACAGGCCGACGGCCCGGTGGCCGTGGGTGAGCAGCGCCCGGGTGACGATGCCGACGGGGTTGGTGAAGTCGACGATCCAGGCAGCGGGGTTGCGGCGGCGGACCCGTTCGGCGATGTCGAGGACGACGGGGACGGTGCGCAGCGCCTTGGCGAGGCCGCCGGCGCCGGTGGTCTCCTGGCCGACGCAGCCGCACTCCAGCGGCCAGGTCTCGTCCTGATTGCGGGCGGCCTGGCCGCCCACGCGCAGTTGCAGCAGGACGGCGTGGGCGCCGTCGATACCGGCGTCCAGGTCGCCGGTCCAGGAGATCCGGCCCGGGTGCCCCTGTTTGGCGAAGATGCGCCGGGCCAGTCCGCCCACCAGCTCCAGCCGCTCCGTGTCCGGGTCGATGAGGACGAGTTGCTCCAGCGGCAGCAGATCACGCAGCCGTGCGAAGCCGTCGATGAGTTCGGGGGTGTAGGTGGAGCCGCCGCCGACCACGGCGAGCTTGATACGGGGGTGCGGGGTGCGTCCCTGGGGAGACGGCATACGGATCAGCCCTTCACTCCGGTGAGCGTGGCGCCTTCGACGAAGGCGTTGGGAACGAGCGGTGCGGAGACGGCCGGCGCCATGGAAGGCCGGATACGTCTCCGCACGAGTGGCATGGCGGACTTCCTTGATGGCGGCGGGAGTCGGGGAGGCGGGGAGATGGCAGCCGCCCGGCCACCCGCCCCGCCGCCGGCCCTCAGCCCGTCTGGAATACCGCGTCGCGCGCCGCGGCGAGCGCTGTCCGCAGGGCGCCGAGGAGGATCGGATCGCCGTCCAGGTGGCTGAGGCGCAGGGCGGGGCGGGGCAGTGCGAGACCGGTGAACTCCTCCTCGACCAGGGCGCGCAGGGCCTCGCCACCGCCCCGGGCGACCTCGCCGGAGAGCACGATGAGCTGGGGGTCGACGACCGCCACCACGGCGGCCAGCCCGGTCGCCAACCGCCGCGCGACCTCGGCGCGCACCGCGTCGTGCGCCAGTGCTTCGGTGACCGTACGGACGTCGGAGGACCCGCGCTCCCGGCCCAGTTGGATGACGCTCGCGGCGCCGACCAGCCGCTGGAAGCCGCCGCCCGCGTCCGGCCGGGCGGCGTCGCGTGCGCCGCCCCGGGCCAGCGGGGCGCCGGGCAGCGGCATATAGCCGATCTCGCCCGCGCCGCCGGTGGCGCCGCGCAGCAGCCGCCCGCCCAGCACGAGGGCGGCGCCCACTCCCTTGTCGGCCCACACCAGGACGAAGTCGTCGAAGCCCTGGGCGGCCCCGTCGTACCGTTCGGCGACCGCCGCAAGATTCACATCATTTTCGAGTGTGACCGGCATGCCCAGCGCCTCGGCCAACTCCTCCTTCAGGGCCCGCGCGTGCCAGTCCGGCAGGTGAGGTGCGTAGCGCAGCCGTCCGGTCCGCGGGTCCAGTGCGCCGGGCGTGCCGATGACCGCCCCGTGCAGCCGCTCGCGCGCCAGCCCGGCCTTGGCCAGCGCCCCGTCGACGGCCCGCGCGACCAGTTGGGCGGTCCGGTCCGGCGCGTCGCCGGCGAACGCGTCGCTGCCGGCCCGTTCCTCGCCGAGCACCTGCCCGGTGATGTCCGCGACCGCGGCGGTGACCCCCAGCTGATCGACGGCCAGTGCGGCGATATGCGCCGCCGCCGGGTTGATCTCGTACAGCTGCGCACTGGGGCCCGGCCGCCCGGTCTCGTTGCCGGTGGTCCGCACCAGCCCCGCGGCCTCCAGCCGGGCCAGCAGCTGCGAGGCGGTGGGCTTCGACAGCCCGGTCAGCTCCCCGATCCGGGTACGGGTCAACGGGCCCTGCGACACCAGCAGATCGAGCGCGGCCCGGTCGTTCATGGCCCGCAGCACCCGCGGCGTCCCTGGGACCCCCGGGATTCCCGGCACCGACTGCCCATCGGACACGACGTCCCCCGTTCACCGGTGGCCGGGGCGACGACCGCCCAGCCTCTGTTAAGAAACCTTCCCAACGATCCGACAGGAAGGTAGGCCCCGGCCCGTCACAGCGTCAACGGGCCGAGCGGGGGAGCGACTCAAGGAACCTGGCGCGTCAGCCAGGCGACAACGAAACTGGGCCAGCCAGCCAGCCAGCCCACAACAAAGCTGGGCAGTCGGCCAGGCGACAACAAAAACCGGCCGGCCATTCGCCAACAAAAAAGGGAAGAGGCGCACCGACACCCTCATCGGTACGCCCCTCCCCCTCTCACGGGAGCCCTCAGACACTCACCACCCGGCTACCCGGCCACCCGGCTACCCGGCCACCCGGCTACCCGGCTACCGGGCGACCGGCCACCGGCCCGCTACTTCCCCACCTTGGACGGCGAAGCGATCGGATTCGCCGCCAGGGACTGCGGGGACAGCGGGTTGTTGAGGGCCGAGGGGGCGGCCATGCCGGCGGTGGGGTCGGTGGCCTCCGCTTCCTCGTCCTCGGGGAGCGGGCGCGGGGCGAGGTCGACGCCGGCCGCGTCCAGGGCGTGCTTGATGCGCCAGCGCAGCTCGCGCTCCACGCCGAGGGCCTTGCCGGGCATGGTCTTGGCCGCGACGCTGATGGTGACCGTGTCCAGGTGCACCTCGCTGAGGCCGAGCACCTGCACCGGCTCCCACAGCTGCTCGTTCCAGGGCTCGGACTTCGACATCTCCTCACCGGCGGTGGTGATGGTGTCGCGGGCGCGCTGGAGATCCTGGTCGGCGGCGATCACCACATCGACGGCGGCCGTGGACCAGCCCTGGCTGAGGTTGCCGATCCGCTTGACCTCGCCGTTGCGGATGTACCAGATCGCGCCGTTGGGGCCGCGCAGCTTGGTGACGCGCAGGCCGACCTCGATGACCGTCCCGGTGGCGACCCCGGCGTCGATCTCGTCGCCGACGCCGTACTGGTCCTCCAGGATCATGAAGACGCCGGAGAGGAAGTCGGTGACGAGGTTGCGGGCGCCGAAACCGATGGCGACACCGGCGACACCGGCGCTCGCCAGCAGCGGCGCCAGGTTGATCTTCAGGACGGAGAGCACCGTCAGGGCGGCCGTGCCCATGATCACGAAGGAGGCGACGCTGCGCAGCACCGAGCCGATGGCCTCGGAGCGCTGCCGGCGTCTCTCGGCGTTGACGAGCAGTCCGCCCAGCGCGGTGCCCTGGGCGGCGGCCGCGGTGCGGTTCATCCGCTCGATGAACTTGGTGATGGTGCGGCGAATCACATGCCGCAGCACCACCGCGATCACCAGGATCAGCAAGATTTGCAGGCCGGACGTGAGCCACGTCCCCCAGTTCTCCTGCACCCAGCCGGCGGCGTTGGTGGCCTTCTCCGTGGCGTCGTCGAGCGAAGTCGGGCCGGAGGAGCCGGGTGTGGCGGCGCTCAGGTGCGCGGCAGCGGCCGGCGAAGCGGACCAGAACACAGTCGAACCTTCCGTGTGGGACAGCAGACCCGGGCCTCGGTGGGACCCCAGGGACCGGGCAGACCAACCACACTAACGGGGCAAGGAGAACGGTCCGCGCTCTTGTTCGAACGGGCAGGTTTTGCGCGGGCCGGAAAGAGCGGGATCCGGACAGCGGCGCGAGGGGTGTGGTGGAAAACACCTCCGGGCCGTTACTCGGTCATGGTGGCGCTCCGACCAGGCAGCGGGGGACACTGTGGGGAGATCGTCCCGGCGCGAGCCACGCGCCGCCGGCGTACAAGGAGGCACCCGTGCCGCATGTCCTGGTCCTCAACGCGTCGTACGAGCCGCTCGGCGTCGTACCGCTCCGCCGCGCGCTCATCCTCGTCCTCAATGAGAAGGCAGTCAGCCTCGAGGAATCCGGCGCCCTGATGCACAGCGCGACCCGCGTGATCCCTGCTCCGAGCGTGGTCCGCTTGAAGCGGTTCGTGCGGGTGCCCTTTCGTGGCCCCGTGCCCCTGACCCGCCGGGCGCTGTTCGCCCGTGACGGCGGGCGCTGTATGTACTGCGGTGGCGTCGCAACCAGCGTCGACCACGTCATCCCGCGCAGCCGCGGAGGTCAGCACACCTGGGAGAACGTCGTCGCCGCCTGCCGGCGCTGTAATCACGTCAAGGCCGACCGCCATGTCGCCGAGATCGGCTGGCGGCTCCGGCATCAGCCCGCCCCGCCGTCAGGACTGGCGTGGCGGATCATCGGTACGGGCCATCGTGACCCGCGCTGGCTGCCGTATTTGCAGCCGTACGGCGCGGATGACGCCCTGGCCCGGATCGACGCCGTATCGGCGTAGGTCCGGGATTTTCCGTCCGGGGGCCGTGGGGGCAGCGCCGTGCGCGCGGCTCCCCACGGCCCCCGGACGCGTTCAGTGCGTGTTCTTGCCGCGCGGCTCCTGCACCGCGTACGCCTCCACCGACCACAGCGAGTAGCCGAAGCGGGTGGCCCGCTTGTCGCCCTGGATGCGGACGAACCGGGCGTCCTTGGCATCCATCCGGACGGACTCCCGGCCGCCCTTGCCGTCCCGGACCGTGGCCGCCGTGCGCCAGGTGCGGCCGTCCGGCGAGACCTGGACGCGGTAGCCGGCGGCGTAGGCGTCCTGCCAGTGCAGCACGAGCCGGCCCAGGCGGGTCGGGTGGGCCAGCGCGAACTGGAGCCAGGCGCCGTCCTCGGCGGTGGACGACCAGCGGGTCCCCGGATCGCCGTCGGTGGCCGCCGAGGCCGGGAAGTCGGGCGTCTCGTCCCCGGAGGAGGTGGCGACGGTGCCGCGCGCCAGGTCCTTGCCGCCGGTGCGCGGATAGGTCCGCACGGTCAGCGTCTGCTCCGCGCCGCCGAAGGTGACCGGGATCTCGTACGTCCCGGAGGGCGCGTCCTCGGGGACGTCGACCGTGATGCGGACCGTGGCGGTGCCGCCGCGCGGGGCGGTGACCTCGTCCGGGGCGTGCACGGTGAAGCCCTTGGGCGCCTTGACCGTCAGCTTCTCGTGGACGTCGGAGGGGCGGCGGGAGTAGATCCGGGCGTCCACCGTGGTGCTGTCGCCGGGCTGGGCGTCCACCTCCTTGCGGGACAGTTCGAGCCCGGCCGGCTCGGTGTCGTCGAACCAGGGGGTGAGCGCCTTCACGGACGGGGCGTCCGCACTGTTCGCCCAGGTCAGCCGCACCGCGTCGGCACGCAGCCGCGGGGTGTGCGACTCCGTCCAGCCGGTGGCGGAGAGCCGGCCCAGGCGGCGCCAGCCCTCGCCGGGGACATGCGCCTCCAGGGACACGGCGCGCGCGGCGGCGCCCGGCTCGGTCAGGGCGGTGACCGCGGCCAGCCGGCGGGCCCGCTCGAAGGGGACGGTCAGGGACCTCGGGCCGGCGTCCTCGTCGTGCCGGGGGGTCTCGTGGCGGGCGCCGGTCCAGGCGTCGGCCTCGGTCATCGCCCGCTCCAGGAACGGTGCGAGCACCCCCTTGCCGACCGTCGCCGGGCTGCGCGCGATCTCCTTGCGCAGCCGCTGCGCGGTGCGCTGGGCTGACCAGGCGGTGCCGCCGTCGTCGTGGGCCTGCGCCATCAGCGTGTCCACGGCGTGCGCGCCGGCGGTGCCGTAGCGGGCCAGTTGCTCGGCCCAGGGCCGGACTTCGGCGGCCAGATCCGGGTTCAGGTCGTCGGGTGCGCTGCTCATGGTCCGGAACGCGGTCCGCAGCGTCCGGGCCGCCTTGGCGAGGTCCGCGTCCTGGCCGGGCCGGCCGTGGTTGGTCGCCTTCTCGCGGGCCGCCCAGAAGCGGTTGATCAGCACCCGCAGATACTTCGACTCGCTCTGGTCCAGCACCGAGGAGGAGTCGTTGCCGGCCAGCGCCCGCAGCGCGGCCCGGGCCCGGGGGTCGCTGCCCGCCAGGTCGTCGACGGCCGCCTCCCAGGACTCCGCGGGGCGGTAGTCGCGGGGGTTCCACGCATAGTCGGCGGCCGTGAACAGCGGGATCCGGGAGGCGAGCGGCTGCTCCATGGCGTTGGCGAGCAGCGCCGAGGAGCCGGTGGCGACGGCCGGCTCACGGCCGCGGTAGGGGCCGAGGAAGATGCGGTCCTGGGCGTAGTCGTTGACCGGATAGTTGTCCATGGTCACCAGCGGGTGGCCGAACGCCTGGCGGGCGGTGGACAGCTCCGTGCCGGTGATGGTCCGCGGGACCACCCCGATGCCGGTCCAGGCCACCTCGACCCGGTCGCCGAGCGCGTCGGAGAGCGCGCTGCGGTACGCCGTCGAGCCGTCCTGGTAGTACTCGGTCGGCATCAGCGACAGCGGCGCGGCCTCCGGGTGCCGCTCCGCCAGGTGCGCGGCGAGCGCGTTGGCGATCTTGGCCTGCGCGGTGGCCGCGGCCCGCGGGCCGGAGCCGAAGGTGTCCTGGTCGGCGTCGCAGTGCCATTCGCTGTAGCTGACGTCCTGGAACTGGAGCTGGAAGGAGCGCACGCCCAGCGCCCACATCGCGTCCACCTTGCGCCGCAGCGCCCGCAGGTCCTCCTCGGACGAGTAGCACAGCGCCTGGCCGGGCGCGAGGGCCCAGCCGAGCGTGACGTGGTTGGCGCGGGCCCGCTCGGCCAGCGCCCGGAAGTCGTCGCGCTGCGCGGCCGGGTAGGGCTCGCGCCAGCGGGCCTGGCGGTACGGGTCGTCGCCGGGCGCGTACAGATAGTGGTTCTGCTTGGTGCGCCCCATGAAGTCCAGCTGGGCCAGCCGCTGCGGCCGGCTCCACGGCTGCCCGAAGAACCCCTCGGTGGTGCCGCGCACGGCCGTACCGGGCCAGTCCCGCACGGCCACCGAGGCCAGCTGCGGCTTCCGGCCCGCCCGTCGCCCGCCACCGCCCCGGCCGGAATCGCTGCGCGATGCTTCCTGTTGATCGCCCTCGGTGACCAGCTGCCGCAGCGTCTGCGCGGCGTGGAAGAGGCCGTCCGGGCCGACGCCGTCCAGGGCGACCGTGTCCCGGCCCGCGACCTGGCCCACGGCCAGCCGGTAGCCGCCGGAGGGCAGGTCCCCGCGGGCCGGTGCCCGCAGCGCCCGCAGCGCGTCCGCGGCCGGCCGGCCGCCGGCCCGGATCACCGGCCCGTCCGCGGGCAGCGGGTCGCCGGGCGCCAGCGTCCGCACCGTGCGCACCCCGGCGTCACGCAGCAGCCCGCGCAGCACGTCCAGGGCGTAGGGATCGGTGTCCGGCGCCGCCACCAGCGCCGCCTCG
This sequence comes from Streptomyces sp. NPDC127097, assembly GCF_042724075.1. NCBI lineage: Bacteria > Bacillati > Actinomycetota > Actinomycetes > Kitasatosporales > Streptomycetaceae > Streptomyces > Streptomyces sp. NPDC127097. The sequence continues at coordinate 96,703 of NZ_JBHXFI010000024.1, forward strand.
CCGGTGAGGGGCACGGGGGCGCCGAGCTCCTCCATCGACTGGGGGCGCGGCCAGACCGCGGGCGTGCGCCCCGCGCCGGCCGGGCGGTCCGGTTGCTCGGGCGTGCCGATGGCGGGGTCCGCGGGCGCGGCCTGGGCGCCGGGCGCCCCGCCGAGCAGCCCCCCGATGACGGCGGCGGCCAGTGCGGTGGTCCCCGCCACCCGCGCGCGAGTGCCCGCGCCGCCGCCCTTGCCGCCCCTACCGATCTTTCCGACGCTCCATACGCCCCGGCCTCGCACGGCTGCTCCTCGTCCCCGTCCATCACTCGCCGGTCCGCACCGGCGCCCCATTTCCCCGCCGATGCCCGTTCGGACAGACCTTCGGCCGTGAGCCCACCATTGTGGCGGTCAGGGTGTCAATAAGGCCATGGCGGTGTCCCCTACGACGTCATACGTACGGCTTTCGCCGGGTGCCGCGGGCGGGGGTGCGCGGGGGTGGACGGTCCGCAGGAATTCCGTCGCGGGGCCCGCTTTCTCCGTCTTCTCTGCGCCTGCCGGTGTCCGCCGCAGTGAAATCGCCTGCGTGGGGGATAATGAGACGTGGGTCACGTTTCGTGAGCAGATACGTCTGCGATCGTGTCGAGTGGGTAGGGCCCACGTGTCCCACTACCGATGAACGGGAGGCCCTCGTGGCCGCATCCGCTCAACTGCTCCTCGACGCTCTGTCCTCCAAACCGGGAGGTGCGACGATGGAGCCCGATCTCTTCGACGGGGTGTCCGACCCCGATTCCGGCCTCGACGGCTCCGGCTCCTACAGCTTCGTCGAGCCGCCACTGACCAGCGAGCCCCCGCTCGCCGACGCCGCACCACTGACCAGCGAGGTCCCGATCGCCGCCGAGCTGCCGCTGACCAGCGAGCCGACGGCCGCGGGCATGGGCACGGAGTCCATGGAGGTCTGAGGACCCATGGGCCGCGCGCGGCTCGCCCGGCTGCACGGCGTCGCCACGTCGTACGCACCCGCGCCGGGTACGAGCGTCCCGATCGCCGACGACACCGTTGTCGCCGTGCTCGCCGCATTAGGAGTCGACGCCTCGACCCCGCACGCCGTACGCACCGCCCTGGCCGCGTACGAGGACGACGCGCGCCGTGCCCTGCTCCCCCGCACCGTCGTCGCCCGGCCCGACCGGCCACCCGACCTCGCGCGTCTCCCCGAAGGCACCGTCCTCCGGGTCGAGACCGGGGCCGGTGAGGCCGCGGACCTGGGCGCGCCCGATCCGGCGGCGCTCGCCCGGCTGCCCCTGGGCGTCCATGTACTGGAGGCCCGGGCCCCCGGCGGCCGTACCTCCCGCGCCCCGCTGATCGTCGCGCCCGACCGGGTGCCCGTACCCCCCGGCCGCAGCCACGGCTTTCTGGTGCAGCTCTACTCGCTGCTGTCCCGGCGGTCCTGGGGTATGGGCGACCTCGGGGACCTCGCCGAGCTCGCCGCCTGGTCCGGGCGCGCCCTGGGCACCGGCTTCCTCCAGCTCAACCCGCTGCATGCGGCGGTCCCCGGCCCGCCCACCGACCCGTCGCCGTACCGGCCCTCCTCGCGCCGCTTCCCCGACCCGGTCCATCTGCGGATCGCACACATCCCGGAGTACGCCCACCTCGCCGGCGCCGCGCGCTTACGGGCCGACGAGCTGGCCGCCCGCGCCGACGCGCTCCGTTCCGGGGTGCTCGAACGGGGCGCGCTGATCGACCGGGACGCGGTCTGGGCGCTCAAGCGGGAGGCGCTGGAGCTGCTGTGGGCGGTGCCGCTCGGTCCGGGCCGGCGGGCCGCGTACTGCGACTTCCTCGCCGAGCAGGGCCAGGCGCTGGAGGACCACGCCACCTGGTGCGCGATCGCCGAGCGGCACGGTCCGGACTGGCGCGGCTGGCCCGCCGAACTGCGCGACCCACGGTCCCCGGGCACCGCCCGGCTGCGGCACCGGCTGCTGGACCGGATCGACTTCCACTGCCGGCTGGTCTGGCACACCGACCAGCAACTGGCCGCCGCGCAACGGGCCGCGCGGGACGCCGGGATGGCCGTCGGGCTGGTGCACGACCTCGCCGTCGGCGTGCACCCCTCCGGCGCCGACACCTGGGCGCAGCAGGACGCCTTCGCCGCCGGTATGTCCATCGGGGCGCCGCCGGACGCCTTCAACGCCCGCGGCCAGGACTGGGGCCTGCCGCCCTGGCGCCCCGACGCGTTGGCCGCCGCGGGCTACGCCCCCTACCGGGAGCTGCTGCGCGGTCTGCTGCGGCATGCCGGGGCGCTGCGGATCGACCATGTGATGGGGCTGTTCCGGCTGTGGTGGGTCCCGGAGGGCCGGCCGCCGACGGAGGGCGCCTATGTCCGCTACGACGGTGAGGCGATGCTCTCCGTGCTGGCCCTGGAGGCGCGGCGGGCCGGGGCCGCGGTGATCGGCGAGGATCTGGGCACCGTCGAGCCGGGCGTCCGCGAGGCGCTCGCCGCCCGCGGCGTGCTGGGGACCTCGGTGCTGTGGTTCGAGCGGGACTACGGGAACGGGGAGCGGGACGCGGGGAACGGGGCAGCCGCGGGGGACGGGGCGGCCGCGGCCGACGGCTCCGGTGCGGCCGCGGCGCCGGAGGCGGGGGTAGAGGGCTCCGGCGCGGGCCCGGCGGGGGACGCCGCCCCCGCGCGCGACGCCGCCCCCGCGTCCGGCGCCCCGGCCCGCATCCTGGCGCCCGAGGAGTGGCGTAACGGCTGTCTCGCCACCGTCACCACCCACGATCTGCCGACCACCGCGGCCCGGCTGACCGGCGAGGACGTGGCCCTGCGCGAGCGGCTCGGGCTGCTCGCCGGGCCGCCGGAGCGGGAGCGCTCCCGCGCCACCCAGGAACGCACGGAGTGGCTGCGGGAGTTGGTGCGGCGCGGGCTGCTGCCCGAGGGGGCGGGCGACGAGGAGGCGGCGGTCAAGGCCGTGCACCGCTTTCTGCTGCGCACCCCGGCCCGGATGGTCGGCATCTGGCTGCCCGACGCGGTGGGGGACCGGCGCCCGCAGAACCTCCCGGGGACATGGGATGAATACCCGAACTGGCGCCTGCCGATCGCCGGCCCCGACGGCCGTCCGCACACCCTGGAGGAACTGGCCGCCTCGCCCCGACTGCACGCCTTGATGCGGGAGTTGGCGGAGGGGTGCCGCTAGGCCCGGCGCCGGGACACGTCACCGTACGGGCGCGCAGCGGCGGCACCTGGGGGACGCTCGCGCGCGGGACCACTCTCGGGCACCGGCGGATTCTCGCGCTGCCGCGGGCGGGGAGGCCGCCGGTTGTGCCACCCCGGGCGCGCGGGGCGCCGGGGCGTCCGATACGTTGACTTCGTGAGCAACAAGGTCAATAAGAATGTCCTGCGCGCCGGAACCATCACCGCCGGCACCGCGCTGATGCTGCTGATGTCGTCCCCCGCGTTTGCGCTCACCCGCGACGATGGTGACGACCCGGGTCCGGGTCTGAGCGTGATCGAGACGCTCGGCCTCTACGTCGCTTTGCCCATCGTTCTCTTCCTGGTCATCGCCGGGCTGGTCATGGTGGGCGACAAGTCCCACAAGCAGGCCGGGTCCAAGGGCTGACACCGGGCACCAGTGACGCCGCAAGGGCGCCCCTCGGTTACAAGAACCGAGGGGCGCCCTTTGTCGTACCCGGATATTTCCGCAGGTGAAAAAGGGGTTGCGAGGTGGCTATCGCGCGATTTTGGGCCGGTTTGCGAGGGGGCCGTGTTTAACCGGCCCTAACCTACGATGACGTAACCTACGCAGCCGTAGGTCAAACCTACGGTCCCGTAGGTCATCGTCCCCAGGAGTTCCCCCCGTGACCATCGCCCCCGCCCGCCATAACGGAGAGCTCGGCCATGCCGCCTGGAGCGACGCCCAGTTGCTCTACGCGCTCGAAGAGGTCGTCGAGAAGGAACTCAACCGCCATCTGAAGGTCGCCAAGGACTGGATGCCCCACGAGTACGTGCCGTGGAGCGACGGGCGTAACTTCCCCGGGCCGCTGGACGGCGACGCCTGGGACCCCGAGCAGTCCAAGGTCACCGACATCGGCCGGATCGCCCTGGTGGTGAACCTCCTCACCGAGGACAACCTCCCCAGCTACCACCACGAGATCGCCACCCTCTTCGGCCGCGACGGCGCCTGGGGCACCTGGGTGCACCGCTGGACCGCCGAGGAGGGCCGGCACGGCATCGTGATGCGCGACTACCTGCTCACCAGCCGGGCCGTCGACCCGGACGAGCTGGAGCGGTTCCGCATGGCCCATATGTCGGAGGGCTTCGAGTCCGACAACTCGCACAGCATGCTGCACTCGGTGGCGTACGTCGCCTTCCAGGAGCTGGCCACCCGGATCTCGCACCGCAACACCGGCCACCACTCCGGTGACCCGGTCTGCGACCGGATGCTGGCCCGGATCGCCAACGACGAGAACCTCCACATGGTCTTCTACCGCAACCTCCTCGGTGCGGCCTTCGAGATGGCGCCCGACCAGACGATGTGCGCGGTGCGCGATGTCGTCACCGGCTTCCGGATGCCCGGCCACGGGATGCCCGGCTTCGAGCGGTCCGCGGCCCGGATGGCCCTCGGCGGGATCTACAACCTGCGCATCCACCACGACGATGTGCTCCAGCCGGTGCTGCGCTTCCTGAAGGTGCTGGAGATCGGCGGGCTGGGCCCGGCCGGGCTGGCGGCGCAGGAGGAGCTCGGGCTGTTCATGGACGGCCTGGACGGCCAGGCGCGGAAGTTCGACGAGCGCCAGGCGGCCATCCTCGCCCGCCGCCAGGCCAACCGCGGCTGAAGCGGCCGTGCCGCTCCGCGTCACCGCCCACAGCGGCGGTGGCCGGGGCGGCGGATGCGTACGCTGCCCGCATGGCCGACTGGGACCTCAAAAAGCTGCGCATCCTGCGCACCCTCCACGAGCTGGGCACGGTCACCGCGACCGCCGAGGCGCTGCACATGACGCCCTCGGCGGTCTCGCAGCAGCTGACCGGGCTGGCCAAGGCGCTCGGGGTGACGCTGCTGGAGGCGCACGGCCGGCGGGTGCGGCCGACCGACGCCGCGGAGCTGGTGCTGCGGCACGCGGAGGCGGTCTTCGCCCAGCTGGAGCGCGCCGACGCGGAGCTGCTCGGCTACCTCCAGGGCGAGGCCGGCCAGGTGCGGGTCGGGGCCTTCTCCACCGCCATCCCCGCGCTGGTGGTCCCCGCCGTACAGGAGCTGCGCCGCACCCACCCGGGGCTCTCGGTCGTCGTGCGGGAGGCGGAGGCGGAGGCCGCCTACGAGCTGCTGGCGGAGGGCAGCGTCGATCTGGCGCTGTCGCTGGCCGCGCACGCCCCCACCCCGCGCGACCCCAAGTTCAGCCGGGTCGCGTTGCTCGCCGATCCGCTGGACGTGGCGCTGCCGGCCGGTCATCGGCTGGCCGCCGAGCCGGGGCTGCGGCTGGCCGATCTGGCGGGCGAGCCCTGGATCTTCGGCAGCAGCGGGCCCTGGTCGCAGATCACCACGGCCGCCTGCGAGAACGCCGGGTTCCTGCCCGAGCGGGCGCATGCCGCCGCCGACTGGAGCGCGATCTGGGCGATGGTCGCGGCGGGGATGGGGGTGGCGCTGGTGCCCCGGATGGCGAGGGCGGGCGGCATCGGCGCCTTCGGGCGCGGGGGAGGGGCGCCGGCCGGACACGGCGGCCGCGAGGGGGTCGCGCTGCGGGTGCTCTCCGGTGACCAGCCGCGCCGTCATGTGATCGCCGCCGCCCGGCGCGGCTCGGAAGGGGCGCCGGGCCTGGCCCGGGTGCTGGCGGCACTCCGGCAGGCGGCCGCCACGCAGCCGCCGGGAGAGTAGACCCTTCAGAACCTTTCAGTTCTGCTGAACGTATTCATCGAAAACTTTCGATGGACCTGTGAGGTGCTGCGCTGCGACCGTGAAGGGGTCCGCACCTCCACCCATCGAAGGGCAGCGATGACCGCCAACCCGGCCGCCGACACCACCGATCCGCACGCCAACGACGCCGACCCGTACGGTGGCGGAGACCCCTACGCCGACTACCGCGGCGGGGACTTCCCCTTCACCTCGCTCGTCGACCTCGCCGACCGCCGCCTCGGCGCCGGGGTGATCGCCGCGAACGACGAGTTCTTCGCCGAGCGGGAGAATCTGCTGAAGCCGGCTCCGGCGGTCTTCGACCCCGAGCACTTCGGCCACAAGGGCAAGATCATGGACGGCTGGGAGACCCGGCGCCGCCGCGGCACCGACGGCGACCACCCCTTCCCCACCGACGAGGACCACGACTGGGCGCTGATCCGGCTCGCCGCCCCCGGCGTGATCCGCGGCATCATCGTCGACACCGCCCACTTCCGCGGCAACTACCCCCAGCAGATCTCCGTCGAGGCCACCTCGCTGCCCGGCAGCCCCGGCCCCGAGGAACTGCTCGCCGGCGATGTGAAGTGGGAGGAGCTGGTCCCGCGCACGCCGGTACGGGGCCACGCCGCCAACGGCTTCGAGGTCACCGTCGAGCGCCGCTTCACGCACCTGCGCCTCAAGCAGCACCCCGACGGCGGCATAGCCCGCCTCCGGGTGCACGGCGAGGTCGTGCCGGACCCGGCGTGGCTCGATGTGCTCGGCACCCTCGACCTGGCGTCCGTCCTGCACGGCGGCACCGTCGAGGACGCCTCGGACCGCTTCTACTCCTCGCCCACCCAGATCATCCGGCCCGATCTCTCCCGCAAGATGGACGACGGCTGGGAGAACCGCCGCCGCCGGGTCAAGGGCACGCACGACTGGGTGCGCTTCCGCCTCGCCGCGCAGGGCGAGATCCGGGCGGTGGAGATCGACACCGCCTACCTCAAGGGCAACTCCGCGGGCTGGGCCGCCCTGTCCGGCTGCGACGGCGACCCGGCCGACGAGGGCTCCTGGTTCGAGATCCTGCCGAAGACGAAGCTCCAGCCCGACACCCCGCACCGCTTCGCCCTGCCGGCGGCCGTCACCGCCACGCACATACGGCTGGACGTCTTCCCCGACGGCGGCCTCGCGCGGATGCGGCTGCACGGCGCCCTCACCGAGGCCGGCCGGGCCTCCCTGGGCCGCCGCTTCGACGCCCTCAACGGCTGAGCCGTACCCCCGTTTCCGCCGGGCCCCGCGGGAGGGGGGCGGGGCCCGGCGGACGGAGCGCACCGGGCGCCCGCCCGCCGGGCGTCACCACCGGCCGTGGCGCCCGGTGTGCGCCGGTCAGGCCGTCGCGTCGGCCTGCTGCGCCTTCAGCGCCCGCTCGATGCCGGCCCGCGACTCGGTCATCAGCCGGCGCAGCGCCGGGGTCGGCTCGGCCGAGGCCAGCCAGGCGTCCGTGGCGTCCAGGGTCTCCTGCGAGACCTGGAGCGCCGGGTAGTGGCCCACCACGATCTGCTGCGCCATCTCGTGGCTGCGGGAGTTCCAGATGTCCTTCACCGCGGCGAAGTACTTCGCGGTGTACGGCGCCAGCAGCTCCCGCTGGTCCGGCTGGACGAAGCCGCCGATGACGGCCTCCTGAAGGGAGTTGGGGAGCTTGTCCGACTCCACCACCGAGGCCCAGGCTTCGGCCTTCGCCTCCGCCGTGGGACGTGCCGCACGCGCCGTCGCGGCATGCCGCTCGCCCGCGGAGGTCTTGTCCCGGTCCAGCTCCGCCGCGATGGCCTTCTCGTCGGCCCGGCCGGTGGCCGCCAGCCGCTGGAGCAGCCCCCAGCGCAGCTCGGTGTCCACGGCGAGCCCGGAGATCTCCTCCGTACCGTCCAACAGGCCCTGAAGCAGGTCCAGTTGAGCGTCCGTACGGGCCGAGGCGGCGAACGCGCGGGCCCACGCCAGCTGGTGGTCGCTGCCCGGCTCGGCCGCCCGCAGCTGCTCCAGCGCCGCCGCGGTCCAGGTCGCCAGACCCGTCTCGCGCCAGTCCGGCGCCGCGTACAGGTCCAGCGCCAGCTTCACCTGGCGGTGCAGCGACTGGACGACACCGATGTCCGACTCCTTGCCGATGCCCGACAGCACCAGCGACAGATAGTCCCGGGCGGGCAGTTCGGCGTCCCGCGTCATGTCCCAGGCCGACGCCCAGGACAGCGCGCGCGGCAGCGACTCGGTGAAGTCGCCGAGGTGCTCGGTGACGACCTTCAGCGACTCCTCGTCCAGCCGGACCTTGGCGTACGACAGATCGTCGTCGTTGAGCAGGAGGACGGCCGGCCGCTGCTTGCCCACCAGCTGCGGTACGGGGGTCAGCGCACCGTCCACGTCCAGCTCGATCCGCTCGGTCCGCACCAGCTTGCCGTTCTGGAGCTCGTAGGCGCCGATCGCGATCCGGTGCGGGCGCAGCACCGGCTCACCCTTGGCGCCGGCCGGCAGCGCCGGAGCCTCCTGCTTCACCGCGAAGGAGGTGATGACGCCCGCGCCGTCCACCTCGATCTCCGGCCGCAGGATGTTGATCCCGGCGGTCTCCAGCCACTTCTTCGACCAGGTCTTCAGATCCCGCCCGCTGGTCTCCTCCAGCGCGCCCAGCAGATCCGACAGCCGGGTGTTGCCGTAGGCGTGCGCCTTGAAGTAGGACTGCACGCCCTGGAAGAACTCGTCCATGCCGACATAGGCGACCAGCTGCTTGAGGACGCTGGCGCCCTTGGCGTAGGTGATGCCGTCGAAGTTGACCAGGACGTCGTCGAGGTCATTGATCTCGGCCATGATCGGGTGGGTGGACGGCAGCTGGTCCTGCCGGTACGCCCAGGTTTTCATGGAGTTGGCGAACGTCGTCCAGGAGTGCGGCCACTTCGAGCCCGGGGCGTACGCCTGGCAGGCGATCGAGGTGTAGGTGGCGAACGACTCGTTCAGCCACAGGTCGTTCCACCACTCCATGGTGACCAGGTCGCCGAACCACATGTGCGCCAGCTCGTGCAGGATCGTCTCCGCGCGCACCTCGTACGCCGCGTCCGTCACCTTGGACCGGAAGACGTACTGGTCGCGGATGGTCACCGCGCCCGCGTTCTCCATCGCGCCGGCGTTGAACTCCGGCACGAAGAGCTGGTCGTACTTCGCGAAGGGGTAGGCGTAGTCGAACTTCTCCTGGAACCACTCGAAGCCCTGCCGGGTGACCGCGAAGATCTCGTCGGCGTCCAGGTGCTCGGCCAGCGACGGCCGGCAGTAGATGCCCAGCGGCACCGTCCGCCCGTCCTTCTCGTAGGTGCTGTGCACGCTGTGGTACGGGCCGACGATCAGCGCGGTGATGTAGGTGGAGATCCGCGGGGTCGGCTCGAAGCGCCAGATGTTGTCGCTCGGCTCCGGCGTCGGGGAGTTGGAGATCACCGTCCAGCCCTCCGGGGCCTTCACGGTGAACTGGAACGTCGCCTTCAGGTCCGGCTGCTCGAAGGACGCGAACACCCGCCGGGCGTCCGGCACCTCGAACTGGGTGTAGAGATAAGCCTGCTGGTCCACCGGGTCGACAAAACGGTGCAGTCCCTCACCGGTGTTGGTGTAGGCGCAGTCCGCCACGACCCTCAGCTCGTTACGGCCGGCCCGCAGCCCCGCCAGCGCGATCCGCGAGTCCTTGAACACCGCGCCCGGGTCCAGCGCCTCGCCGTTGAGCACCACTTCGTGCACGGCCGGCGCGACCAGATCGATGAAGGAGTCCGCGCCCGCCTCGGCGACCTCGAACCGCACGGTCGTCACGGACCGGTACGTGCCTCCTGTGCTCCCGTCCTCGCCCGGACCGGAGGCACCGCCCTCCTGCGCGCCGGAGAGGTCGAGATCGATCTCATACGCGTCCACGGTCAGCAGGCGCGCCCGCTCCTGCGCCTCGTCGCGGGTCAGATTTGTGCCAGGCACCCGGCCATCTCCTTCGTATGGGTCATCACATCGGACTCTTCGGCCATCCTTCCATGTGGTCCCGGGGGAGAGGGGGTGGTATGCAGGGTGGCAAGGTGGTAGCAACCCCGGTAGCATCGAGGGTATGAAGATCAGTGTGAGTCTTCCGCAGGAGGATGTCGCCTTCGTCGACGAGTACGCGGCGAGAACGGAAGGCGAATCGCGGTCCGCCGTGATACATGCGGCCATTGAGCTGCTGCGGGCCGCACAGCTCGAAGCGGAGTACACCGAAGCGTTCGCGGAGTGGGACGAGAGTGAGGACGCGGCGCTGTGGGACCGCGCGAGCGGGGACGGGCTTGCCGATGAGGCGTGGTGACATCTACATGGTCGACCTGGAGCCGGTGCGCGGCAGTGAGGCCAACAAGATCCGCCCGGCGGTGATCGTGTCCAACAACGGCGCCAACCAGTCGGTCGAGTCCCACCGGCGGGGGGTGGTCACGGTCGTTCCCCTGACGTCGAACACCTCGCGGGTGCTTTCCTTCCAGGTCTTCCTGGGGGCCGACGAGTGCCGCCTGCCCAAGGACTCCAAAGCTCAGTGCGAGCAGCTGCGCGCCGTCGCGCCGGATCGCATACTCCACAAGGTCGGCTCGGTGCCACGCCAGCGCATGGCCGAGGTCGACGCCGCACTCCGTCGCCACCTGGCCCTCTGACCCCGGGTGCCGGTGCCCGTCGTGTGAACGCAAGAGGCGGGTGGACCTACAGCAAAAACGGAACGTCCACCCCCCCGGCGGCGTGCGCCCCGCACCCGCGCAGCACAGCCGCGACCCCCACAGCGCGCAG
>NZ_JBHXFI010000024.1:107351-116203 GCF_042724075.1 Streptomyces sp. NPDC127097
GGGGCGTGTGGTGTCACCGCTTGCGGGGGGGGCCGTACGGCAGCCCCGGCCCGGGCACCCGCCGTGCTGCCGTGCTGCGGTCAGCCGCGCAGCTCCGCGGCGACCAGCTCCGCGATCTGGACGGCGTTCAGCGCCGCGCCCTTGCGGAGGTTGTCGTTGGAGACGAACAGCGCCAGACCGTTCTCGGCGGTCTCGTCCTCGCGGATCCGGCCCACGAAGGACGCGTCCTGGCCGGCGGCCTGGAGCGGGGTGGGGACGTCGGCGAGGGTGACGCCGGGGGCGCCGGCCAGCAGCTCCTGGGCCCGCGCGGGGCTGAGCGGACGCGCGAAGCGGGCGTTGATCTGGAGCGAGTGGCCGGTGAAGACCGGGACGCGGACGCAGGTGCCGGACACCTTCAGGTCCGGGATCTCCAGGATCTTGCGGCTCTCGTTGCGGAGCTTCTGCTCCTCGTCGGTCTCGTTCAGCCCGTCGTCGACGATCGCGCCGGCCATCGGCAGCACATTGAAGGCGATCGGGGCGACGTACTTGTCCGGCTCCGGGAACTCCACGGACGCGCCGTCGTGCGTCAGCTTGGTGGCGTCCTGCTCGATGACCTTGCGGACCTGGCCGTCCAGCTCCTCCACACCGGCCAGACCGCTGCCGGAGACCGCCTGGTAGGTGGCGACGACCAGCGAGACCAGCCCCGCCTCGTCGTGCAGCGGACGCAGCACCGGCATCGCGGCCATGGTCGTGCAGTTCGGGTTGGCGATGATGCCCTTGGGCCGGTCCGTGATGGCCTGCGGGTTGACCTCGGAGACGACCAGCGGGACCTCGGGGTCACGGCGCCAGGCCGAGGAGTTGTCGATCACGACCGGGCCGGCGTCGGCGACCTTCTCCGCCAGCGCCTTGGACGTGGCCCCGCCGGCCGAGAAGAGGACGATGTCCAGCCCGGAGAAGTCGGCGGTGGCCGCGTCCTCGATGGTGATCTCGGTGTCCTGCCAGGGCAGGGTGCGTCCGGCGGACCGGGCCGAAGCGAACAGCCGCAGCTGCTCGACCGGGAAGTTCCGCTCGGCGAGAATGCCTCGCATCACGCCGCCGACCTGTCCGGTGGCTCCGACGATTCCGATCCTCATGGGACTCCTTCTTTCTGGCCTGGCTCGGGTGTCTGCTCGGAACACCTGCTCAGTCGTGCCTCCATCATGTGTGTGACACCCGTCGCCTTGTCCAATCCGTTCCATTCCGTGGCGGGTCGGCCACCGGACTGAATACGGAGCGTGTCGTTCCGTATCCACCGGGTCTCCATCCGGCGAACTGGATGCTCCGGGTACCCCGCGGAGTGAACTTCCGGTGACCGCCGGCCGCACCCCCGGGCAGGGCTCCGTGACCGGCCGGTGGCCGGCAGATCCCTGTCCGGTGATGGGTTCTCCACGTTGCGGTGGCGTTCACGCGCAGGTCACCCCCGGTGCCAACGATCCAAGGTGACAGGGCAGTTGTGCTGCCCGGCCGCCTTCGCGTTCGCACCCGGGGAGCCCGCGTATGTCCCGTATACGGTCCGCCGCCACCAGTCTCGACCGCCGTACGTTCCTCGCCGCCACCGGAGCCGTCGGTGCCGCCACCGGCCTGGGTCTCGCCTTCGGTCCGGACCGGGCGGCGCAGGCCGCCACCGTCAGCCCCGGCCCGGCCCCGGCCGCGCCCGTACCGGTCGAGGCGCCCGCCGTCCCCCGCGTCCCCTACACCCGGGGCACCACCCTCGGCGGCGTGTCCACCCCGCGCGGCAGCGGCGGCTACCGCCGGCTCGGCGACGGCCCCGCCTGGGACCGGGTGGTCCGCAGCGAGCTGGGCACCGCGCACGGCGGGCGGGCCGGCCGGCGGACCGCGCTGGCCTCGTTCGTGCAGTTCACCGATCTGCACCTGGTCGATGTGCAGAGCCCGCTGCGCTACGAGTACCTGCGCGCCGAGACCGCCAGCGCCTGGCGGCCGCAGGAGGCGCTGTCCGTGGCCGGCGTCGTCTCGCTGATCGAGCGGGTCAACGCGCTGCCCGGCGGGCCCGCCACCGGCGCCCCGCTGTCCTTCGTGATGACCACCGGCGACAACACCGACAACAACTCCAAGCTGGAGCTGGAGTGGTACCTGACCGCGATGAGCGGCGGAAAGATCACCCCCAACTCCGGCGACCGGCGCCACTACGAAGGCGTCCAGGACAGCGGGCTGAAGCTGTACTGGCAGCCGGACAGCGCGGTGCGCGACGCCGACAAGCAGCTGGGCTTCCCGCGCATGGACGGGTTCCTGGAGGCGGCGATCCGGACCGTCCACAGCCCCGGCCTGCGGCTGCCCTGGTACTCCACGGTCGGCAACCACGACTCGCTGCCCGGCGGCTGCTACGCGCCCGGTGACCCCTTCTGGACCGAGATCGCCACCGGGGAACGCAAGCTGGAGACGCTGCCCGCCGCCGAGGCCGCGAAGGTCTGGAAAGCGGTCAAGGACGGCCTCGACCCCAAGGGGGAGGACTTCAAGCGGCTGCTGACCTCACACGCCAAGCAGGCCCGGCGGGTCACCCCGGACGAGCGGCGCGCCCCCTTCACCCGGACCGAATACCTGCGCGCCCACCTGGACCCGGCGCACACCGGCCACGGCCCGCACGGCCACGGCTACACCGCCGCACACCTCGACGGGAACCGCCTCTACTACAGCTTCCGGATCTCCGACCACGTCCTGGGCATCAGCCTGGACACCACCGACCCCGGCGGCCACTACACCGGCTCGGTGGGCGACGCCCAGCTGCGCTGGCTGGAGCGGACCCTCAAGGAGAACGAGAAGGGCGAGAAGGCCCATGTGCTGGTCTTCAGCCACCACACCAGCAAGACGATGAACAACACCCGCCCCGACCCGGCCCGGCCGCAGGAGAAGCGGCACACCGGAGCGGAGCTGGTCGAGGTGCTGGCCGCGCACCCCGGCGTCGTCGGCTGGATCAACGGCCACAGCCACAAGAACGAGATCATCGCGCACGACGGCTTCTGGGAGGTCTCCACCGCCTCGCACATCGACTTCCCGCAGCTGGCCCGGGTCATCGAGCTGGTGGACAACCACGACGGCACGCTGTCGCTGTTCACCACCCTGGTCGAGTCGGCCGCCCCGCACCGCACGGACTTCACCGACCTCTCGCAGACCGGCCTGGCCGCGCTCTACCGCGAGCTGTCCTTCAACGCGCCCCAGTCCCGTACGGACCTGGCGGGCACGGCCCGGGACCGCAACGTCGAGCTGCTGCTCAAGCGCTGACGGGCTCGGGCCCGCTACCGCGGCAGCACCACCACATACGCACCCGGCTCCCGGTCCCCGGCGGCCATCAGGGCCGTACGGACCACCGCGGCCTGCTGCTCCGGGGACTGCCGCAGGGTGCGGGGCAGACAGCGGACGACGGTGATGCCCAGCCGCTCCAGATGCTCGCGCTTCTGGAAGAACGGGGAGTGCAGCGGGTCCTCCTCGGCGCGCGGCGCCCGGGTGTCGATCTCCAGGGCCACCGAGTGCTCCGGCCAGAAGGCGTCCACCCCGCCCAGCTGCGGCCCGCCCGGCAGCCGCAGATCGACGTTCCACAGCGGGTCCGGCAGCCCGTGCGCACGCACCATGGCGTACAGCTGCTGCTCGGCCAGCGCCCGGCCCTCGGCCAGCAGGGTGTCCACCGCGTCGACCACATGCGGCCGGGTCAGCAGCCGCGCCCGGCTCAGCTCCCGTACCACCGCGCTCGCCTCGCAGTGGCCGCCGCGGACCGCCTCGGTCAGCAGCCGGCGCACCGTCGCGGCGTCGGTGAGCGCGCCGACCGCGTCCGCCAGCGCCCGCGGCACCGGCGCGGCCGGCACCCCGGTGAGGTCCTGGGGTACGGGCAGCTCCACGGCCCGCAGGATCCGTGCGAAGCCGGTGGAGCGCAGCCGCCGGGTACGGGAGACCAGCACCTCGATGCGGTTCAGGGCGAGCAGCGGGGGCGCCTCGGTGAAGCCGTGCAGGGCCAGCGCCGCCAGGCCCGTGATCATCGCCTCCGGGGCGTCTCCCGACGGACCGCTCTGCCGGGGGACGCCCGGTCCCCGGTGACTGGCGTACAGCAGGACCGCGTGCAGCCGCTCCTCGCTGGTGGGCGGTCCCGGGTGCAGCAGATAGATGCCCGGGAGCACCTGCTGCCAGCCGCCGCCGGGGCGGCAGCGTTCGGTGGTCTCCGCCGCGGCGATGCCGTGCTCGCGCAGCTGGCGGGTGGTCATCACCCGGCAGCGGGAGGCGGTCAGGTGCTGGAGGGGGAGGGGGGAGAGCGGGGTGTCGTGGTTCATGACGGGTCGATTCCCGCCCCCGCTCCGCCCCCTAACCGCTGTTACACGCCCGTATCGCAAACCGGACAACCCTGTACTAAAGTACGGGCGTTCGACTGCCGAAAGAGGCTGGTCGACACGGGGGTTACGGCCGCCCCCCGGCCGCCTCGTCACAAGCCTGTGCCCGCAGCGCGCGGGCCAGATCGTCCCGCTCCTCCAGCACCAGCCGGCGCAGCGCCGGCGCCGCCTGCCCGTGCTCCGCCAGCCAGCGGTCCGCCGCCTCCAGCGTGGACCGCTCCACCAGCGAGGCCGGGAAGAGCCCGCGCACCACATCCATCGCGATCTCGATGGACCGCTCCCGCCACACCCGCTCGATCTCCGCGAAGTAGCGCGAGGCGTAGGGGGCCAGCAGCTCCCGCTGCCCCGGCTGGGCGAACCCGGCGATCGACGCCTCCACCAAGGCGTTGGAGAGCGCGTCGGAGTCCACCACGTCCGCCCACACCCGCGCCTTGACCTCGGCCGAGGGGCGGGCGGCCAGGCAGCGCACCTGGTGGCGCTTGCCGGAGGCGGTGTCGTCACGGGCCAGCTCGGCGGCGAGCCGTGCCTCGTCCGCGACGCCGTGGGCGGCCAGCGGCTCCAGCAGGGTCCAGCGCAGCTCCTGGTCCACGTCCAGGCCGTCGATCTTCGCCGTACCGTCCAGCAGGCCCTGGAGCAGCTGGAGATCGGCGGGGGCGGTCGCGAGGGCGGCGAAGTGCCGGGCCCAGGTGAGCTGATGGCCGCTGCCGGGCTCGGCCAGCCGCAGCTCGTGCAGCGCGCCCTCGGCCAGCTCCCGCGCGGCGGGCTCCCGGCGGTCCGCCGCGGAGTAGTACTCCAGCGCCGTCTGCGCCTGCCCGTGCAGCGACTGGAGCACCCCGATGTCGGTCTCCTGCCCGGCGAACCGCCGCACCAGGTCGAGGTAATCGCGGGCCGGCATCAGCCCGTCCCGGGTCAGCCCCCACAGCGCGGCCCAGCACAGCGCCCGCGCCATCGGGTCGGCCAGGTCGCCGAGCCGGGCCCGCAGGGTGGCCAGCGACCCCTCGTCGAAACGGACCTTGCAGTAGGTCAGATCGTCGTCGTTGACCAGGATCAGCTCGGGCCGCTCGGCCCCGGCCAGCTCCGGAACGGCCGTCCGCGGCCCGGAGACATCCACCTCCGCACGGGCGTAGCGCACCAGCGCCGGGTCCGTGCCCTGGCGCCGGTAGAGCCCCACCGCGACCCGGTGCGGCCGCAGCTCCGGCCGCTCGTCGGCGGCCTCCTGGAGGATGCTCAGCTCGGTGATCCGGTCCTGCGCGTCATAAGTGACCTGCGGGGTGAGGGAGTTGACGCCCGCGGTCTCCAGCCAGGCACGCGACCAGCTCGCCAGGTCCCGCCCGGACGTCTCCTCCAGCACCGTCAGCAGATCCGTCAGCCGGGTGTTGCCGTAGGCGTGCCGCTTGAAGTAGCGCCGGGCGCCCTCCAGGAACGCCTCCTGCCCCACATACGCCACCAGCTGCTTGAGGACCGCGGCGCCCTTGGCGTAGGTGATGCCGTCGAAGTTGAGCTTGGCGTCCTCCAGGTCACGGATGTCGGCGGTGACCGGGTGGGTGGAGGGCAGCTGGTCGGCGCGGTAGGCCCAGGACTTGCGGCGGTTGGCGAAGGTGATCCAGGCGTCCCGGAAGCGCGTCGCCTCCGCCAGCGCGAACGCACCCATGAAGTCCGCGTAGGACTCCTTCAGCCACAGGTCGTCCCACCACTGCATGGTGACCAGATCGCCGAACCACATGTGCGCCATCTCGTGCAGGATGACGTTGGCCCGGCGCTCATAGGACGCCTCGGTCACCTTGCCGCGGAAGATGAACTCCTCGCGGAACGTGACACAGCCCGGGTTCTCCATCGCCCCGAGGTTGTACTCCGGGACGAAGGCGCTGTCGTACTTCCCGAACGGGTACGGGAAGTCGAAGTGGTCGTGGAAGAAGTCCAGACCCTGCTTGGTGACGGTGAAGACGTCGTCCGCGTCGAAGTGCTTGGCCAGGCCCTTGCGGCACAGCGCGCCCAGCGGAATCTCCAGCTCGGATCCGTCCTCGAAGGTGCGGCGGTAGGTGTCGGAGACGTAGTGGTACGGGCCGGCGACCACGGCCGTGATGTACGTCGAGATCGGCTGCGTCGTCGCGAAACGGTGCCGGCCGCCCTCGGCCCCGCCCTCCTGCGCGCCGTTGCTGACCACCAGCCAGCCCTCGGGCGCGGTCACCTCGAAGGTGAACGGCGCCTTCAGATCGGGCTGTTCGAAATTGGCGAAGACCCGGCGGGAGTCGGCCGGTTCGTACTGCGTGTAGAGGTAGACCTCGCCGTCCTCGGGGTCCACGAAGCGGTGCAGACCCTCACCGGTCCGGCTGTAGGCGCACTGTGCGTCGACGACGAGGGTGTTCTCCGCGGCCAGCCCGTCCAGCGTGATCCGGGTGCCGTCGAACACCGCCCCGGGGTCCAGCTCCCGGCCGTTGAGGGTGACCGAGGTGACCGAGGGGGCCAGCAGGTCCGCGAAGGTCGAGGCGCCCGGCTCGGCGCAGCGGAAGCGGAGCGTCGTGCGGGAGCGGAAGGTGTCGGCCGACGCGTCACCGGCGACCGCTGAGCGGACGTCCAGCGCCACGTCGTAGGCGTCGACGCTCAGCAGCCGGCCCCGCTCACGTGCTTCGTCCCGGGACAGATTCTCACCTGGCACGACGTGACTCCTTCGTCCTCGTCTCGAATATCGAACAACGGGAATCATGGCACGCCCGTCATCGGTTGAACCTTCAGGAACAGCACCGTTGATTCATGTGCACAGCCGTGAAGAGGAGACCCCGTGTCCGAGACCGCGAAGACCCCCGCAGACTTCTGGTTCGACCCGCTGTGCCCCTGGGCCTGGATGACCTCCCGCTGGATGCTGGAGGTGGAGAAGGTCCGCCCGGTCGAGGTGCGCTGGCATGTGATGAGCCTGGCGGTGCTGAACGAGGACAAGCTCGACGAGCTGCCCGAGGAGTACCGCGCGAACATGGTCCCGGGCGGCAAGGCATGGGGCCCGGTCCGCGTGGTGATCGCCGCGCAGCAGCTGCACGGCGACGAGGTCGTGGGCAGGCTCTACACCGCGCTCGGCACCCGCATCCACAACGAGGGCCTCGGAGTGAACCCCGAGAGCATCGCCGCCGCCCTCGACGACGCGGGCCTGCCCGCCGACCTGATCGAGTACGCCGGCAAGGACACCTACGACGCGGAGCTGCGCGCCTCCCACAAGGAAGGCATCGACCTGGTCGGCCAGGAGGTCGGCACCCCGGTCATCGCGGTCCCCGGCCCGAATTCTCAGGGCGCGAGCGCAGCGAGCTCCAACGGGGGTGGTGGTCGGGCGACGGGTGGGCAGATCGCCTTCTTCGGCCCGGTCGTCACCCCGGCCCCCAAGGGCGAGGAGGCCGCCAAGCTGTGGGACGGGACGCTGATGGTCGCGTCCATCCCGGGCTTCTACGAGATCAAGCGGACGCGGACGCAGGGCCCGATCTTCGACTGAGACACCTGCGACCCGGACACCTGCGACCGGGGCACATGGGAGCGCCCCCGCACGTATCGGACGTGCGGGGGCGCTCCGTCATTCCGCCTGCCCGGTGAGCGGTGAGAAGACGATCACGAGGCAGGACGACTCACGGTGTTACGGCGCCAGCAGCAGGTTGTTCGCGCGCTCCTGAGCGGAGCGATACCGCTTGGCGACGTCCTGCCAGTTCACGACCTGCCACATGGCCTCGATGAAGTCCACCTTCTGGTTCTTGTACTGGAGGTAGAAGGCGTGCTCCCAGGCGTCGAAGACCAGGATCGGGACCGAGCCCTGGCCGACGTTGCCCTGGTGGTCGTAGATCTGCTCGACGATCAGCCGGCCGGTGACCGGCTCGTAGGCGAGGACGCCCCAGCCGGAACCCTGGGTGGTGGCCGACGCCTTGGTCAGCTGGGCCTTGAACTTCGCGAACGAGCCGAAGGACTCGGCGATCGCGTCGGCCAGCTCGCCCACCCCGTCCTTCTCCAGCGGCTCGCCGCCACCGTCACCGGTCATGTTGTGCCAGTAGATGCTGTGCAGGATGTGGCCGGAGAGGTGGAACGCGAGGTTCTTCTCCAGGCCGTTGATGCTGCCCCACTGGTCCTTGTCGCGCGCCTCGGCGAGCTGCTCCAGGGTGTCGTTCGCCCCCTTCACATAGGCCGCGTGGTGCTTGTCGTGGTGCAGCTCGATGATCTCGGGGCTGATGACCGGGGCCAGTGCCGCGTAGTCGTAGGGGAGTTCCGGAAGTGTGTAGGTCGCCATGCCGATCCCGCCTCCAAGCTGCTAACCAGCAGTAGTTGCAATCAATGTGCAAGAGCACGCTACCAGCAGGAGTGATCGCCGGCCGGTTGCGGGGACCGGCCCGGTCCCAAAGACGCAGGCGGGGGGGGGGCGCGGGTATAAGTGCACCCCCCCCCGGGGGGGGGTGGGGGGGGGGTTGTCCGGCCCGTCCCCCCGGCGGCGCCCCCGCCCCCCCGACCGGGTGGTCACCCTCGAACCGGTCCCCCACC